>CANRJX010000014.1 GCA_947631095.1 uncultured Wohlfahrtiimonas sp. | reverse complement strand
CCATGTGAAAGTAGGTCATCTCCAGGGTCTAATATGAAAAGCCCGCTCATAGAGCGGGCTTTTTGTTGTCATTAAAATTATAAAACACCAGTTTTGTATATAAATGTAAGTATTAGGTTTCTTAATCGGAGCCTTTATATGAAATCTTGTACTTATTTATTCTTCATTCTTTATTTAATAACAACAGCTGCAGCAAATACCTTGCAGCATGCTAATTATTATAGAAATAATCAAAATTTAAATATATCTAATTATTATGTGAGTGAAAAACTAGATGGTTTTAGAGCTTATTGGGATGGTAATACCCTAAAAAGTAAAAATGGTTATTCTTTTAATGCACCAAACTGGTATACAGAAAATCTTGGTAATAAACATTTGGATGGTGAATTATGGATTGGTCGAGGACAATTTGAAAAATTAATTTCAATATTGAATACAGTTGAGAATGAAGAAGAGTGGCATTTAGTTAACTATATGATTTTTGATATGCCAAATGAAGTTATTCCATTCAGTCAACGAGTTAAAAAAATGCAAGATTATATCCCATCATTAAATCTCAAATATGTTCAGATGATTCCTCAAATTCAAGTTAGCGATCATACGGAACTGAATATATTGCTAGATAAAATTATTAAAATGGGTGGTGAGGGTTTAATGTTACACCATCAAAATGCTTATTATGGTTCTGGCAGGGTTAATCATTTACTTAAAATTAAAAAGTATGATGAAAATGTAGGAGTTGTGATTAGTTATAACTCAGGTAAAGGTAAATATAAAGGTAAAGTAGGCTCTTTAAATTTGAGATTAGATGATGATACGGTCATCCGTGTCGGATCTGGATTAACCGATATTATGAGAGAGAATCCTCCTGAAATTGGTCAAAGAATTGCATTTATTTATAATGGTTTGACAAATCACGGTAAACCTAGGTTCGCAAGATTTAAACGTATTTTGAATGAAAACTTAGAGTGATTATAGAAACTTTCCATCAATGTAAACAAGTTTATGGTTTTCATATATAAAACGACTTAATTCGTGAATTTTATCTGCTTTACCATTGCTCGAGCTATCTTTATATCTTGCAATAAATTCTACAAAATATTCTTGCTCATCTTTGTTTTCATTAATGTCTTGAATTTTTAATCCTAACCATTTGGTGGTATTCATATCTCCAAAATCATTTGGGCAAGTTGTACTGTGCCAAGTTTTTTTTAGATAGTCGATATTATGTAAGACATATGCACTATATCTGCTACGCATTAAAACTTCTTGGTTAATAGGATAAGTTTTCCCGCTATGATAAGGCTCACAACAATTGCTATATGTATTTTTAGGATTACAAGGGCAAGGGATAGATGGCATATTAATTTTCACTCAACCATTGGATTAACGATTCATAAATATCAATAGAGATCGGATTTGTAAAATCTCTGTCAAAATCATGAAATTGATTTTCTACAGGTATAAATAAATTATCAGGAATAGTTGCTGATAAGTATTCTGATGATGAATAAGGTACATCTTTATCAGTATTACTTGCAGTTAAAAAAGTTCTTGGCAATGATTTTAGCTCATCATCAGATAAAGTATATTCTAGCCATAATGATCTGTTTGGCAATACTTTGGATAACCATGTCCCATTTTGGCGATAATTAATATATAAAACATATCTAGATTTTACAGAGGCTTGTGTTTGAATGCCATTATCCGTCAAATCATACAAATCCATAAAACTGAGTTTTGGAAATTGTAAGTAATATTCGCTGGGTTTTGTGAATTCATCCGAAAGCATAGAACTGTAGCCATAAAAAGAGATGATCCCTTTTTGTGATGAAGATGGATGCTTAGCAGATAATAATAATGCTAAATAAGCACCAGCGGAACGGCCAAACAAATAATATTCAGATGAGTTTAAATTTAATGTGATCTGATGATGTGTTTGAAACCACTCTAAAGCTTTGGCTAAACAATCATGAATCACTGTTAAATCAATTTCTGGTGCTAAAGGATAATCTAATAATAATAAGTTATAGCCGGCTTCTGTAAGCATATTAATATACAGTTCCGGAAGATCCTTGCGTTCTCCGAATATAAAGCCACCACCATGGATATAAATCAGTGTCGGTTTTTCTGATGGAATAGTAGAACGAATGAATTCTGCTTTGAGTTGAATCTGTTCAAAGGTGTGATAAGTATGAATATTACTCACGGTAATGTCCGCATTTAAATAAAGGGACGATATTAGTTTATATGTTTAAAATTAGAAAGACTGTTTTCAATTATTTGATAGTAATTAACTTTTATTTAAAATTATTGGTTAAAAAACGTGCAATATAATATTTGAAGAGGTATAAATAATACATATTATTTAATAAAAATATTTATAAACATAATAATTTAATAAATGGAGAATATTATGCCAAGTTATATCGCTGAGTTACTGGGTACCGCAATTATGATTCTATTTGGCGGTGGAGTGGTTGCTAATATAGTATTAAATAAGTCAAAGGCAGCGGGTGGAGGTTGGATAGTTATCATAATGGGTTGGGGTTTTGCTGTGATGCTTGCCATTTATGCTGTGGGCAAATATAGCGGCGGGCATTTTAATCCAGCGGTTACTTTGGGCTTAGCAATCGCTAATAAATTTCCATGGATTCACGTATTCGGTTATATAATTGCTCAGTTTTTAGGTGCGATGTTAGGTGCATTTTTGGTATGGACACATTTTAAACCGCATTTTGCAGTGACGGAAAATGCGATCGCTAAACGCGATATATTTTGTACAACACCTGCGATTGAAGATTATCCATCTAATTTAATTTCAGAAATCATTGGCACAGCCATTTTGATTTTTGCCATTCTCTTCATAGGCATTAATGAGTTTACGGGTGGTTTACAGCCGGTTGTTGTCGGTTTTTTAATTATGGCTATTGGTTTGAGCTTAGGTGGAACAACAGGTTATGCTATTAATCCTGCCCGTGATTTAGGCCCAAGAATTATGCATGCATTAATGCCAATTGCGGGTAAAACAGATTCAAATTGGCGTTATGCATTTGTTCCTGTATTGGGACCATTGGTAGGTACAATTATTGGCACAGCATTATATGGCATCTTATATAGAGAAGGTGCATCGAACGCAATGAGTTTTTGGGGAAGTATAGTTTGGTTGATCATCGGTAGTGTTTTATGCTTTTTTTTACTCCGTTATGGTAAACGTAAACAAGCAGAAAAACACTTTATTGAATCAAGTCCGAATACTTATTAAATGATTATAATAATGAATAACTAAGGAGTATTTATGCAAAATTTTGTTATGGCGATCGATCAAGGCACAACAAGTACAAGAGCGATGATTTTTGATAAATCAGGTGATATTAAAGGCATTGCACAGAGAGAGTTTCGTCAAATATTTCCTCATCCTGGCTGGGTTGAGCATGATCCTACAGAAATTTGGTCATCAGTTTTATCTGTCATCACTGAAGTTTTAACTGAAAATAATTTAACACCAGAGCAAATTGATACGATTGGCATTACGAATCAACGTGAAACAACAGTTGTATGGGATAAAACGACAGGCCTACCAATTTATAATGCTTTAGTTTGGCAATCAAGACAGACAGATAAAATCTGTAATAAACTAAAAGAAGCTGGACATGAACCGTTATTTAAAGAAAAAACAGGTTTATTATTGGATCCATATTTTTCAGGTACTAAAGTTGCGTGGATTTTAGATCATGTTGAAGGTGCACGTAATCGGGCTAAAAAAGGAGAACTTTTATTTGGCACAATTGATACATGGTTGATTTGGAAATTAACGGGTGGTGAAGCGCATGTCACTGATTATTCGAATGCTAGTCGCACACTAATGTACAATATTTATGATTTGAAGTGGGATGAAGAGTTGTTAGAAATTTTAGACATTCCACATGTCATGTTGCCAAAAGTTTGTTCATCATCAGAAATCTATGGAAAAACAACAGCTCAAAGTTTTTTTGGCTATGAGATTACTATTTCAGGTGCGGCGGGGGATCAGCAAGCAGCATTGTTTGGCCAAGCATGTTTCGCTGAAGGAATGGCAAAAAATACATATGGCACAGGTTGTTTCATGTTAATGAATACTGGCACCAAACAAGTCAAATCACAAAGTGGTTTGTTAACAACTTTGGCTTGGGGCATTGATGGAAAAGTTCAATATGCTTTAGAAGGGTCAATATTTGTTGCTGGTTCTGCCATTCAATGGCTTCGTGATGGTTTGCGCATGTTCCAACATGCTAAATTATCAGAAGATTATGCCAGCAGGGTTGCATCAGCTGAAGGTGTTTATGTTGTACCGGCTTTTGTTGGACTCGGCACACCGTATTGGGACTCGGAAGCAAGAGGTGCAGTTTTCGGCTTAACGCGTGGAACACAAAAAGAACATTTTATTCGCGCAACTTTAGAGGCAATTGCATACCAATCAAAAGACGTATTGCAAGCGATGGAGAAAGACTCTGGGCTTGATTTACAAGTTTTGCGTGTAGACGGTGGAGCAGCGATGAATAATTTCTTGATGCAATTCCAATCAGATATTTTGGGCGTAGAAGTAGATCGACCAAAAATTAATGAAACAACAGCATTGGGTGCAGCATATCTTGCAGGATTGGCGACAGGCTATTGGGAATCACAAGAAGAAATTCAGAAAAACTGGTCTTTGGATCAAAAGTATTTGCCGAATATGACAGAAGAAGATAGATCTAAGTTGTATGAAGGCTGGACTTGTGCAATTAAAGCAACTCAAGCATTCAAACCAAAGATATAATAGAGACATTAATTTTTTCATAAGGAGCAATTCATGTCATTTTCAGGAATAGAGCGTCAAAACACCATTGAAAAAATGCAAAACGATTCCTACGATGTATTGGTCATCGGCGGTGGCATTACTGGTGCAGGGATTGCTCTAGATGCTTCAAAACGAGGTATGAAAGTTGCATTAATTGAAATGCAAGATTTCTCAGCAGGAACAAGTAGTCGTTCTACTAAATTAATTCATGGCGGTTTACGTTATCTTAAGCAATTACAAGTTGGCGTTGTGATGCATTCAGGAAGAGAGCGTGCAATCGTTTATGAAAATGGACCACATGTCACAACACCAGAATGGATGTTATTGCCAATGTATAAAAATGGGACATTTGGTCCATTAAGTACATCAATTGGCCTAAAAGTTTATGATTTATTGGCTGGTGTCAAAAAAGATGAGCAGAAAAGTATGCTCAATCGTCAACAAACAATTGATAAAGCACCATTGGTTAAACAATATGGGTTAATTGGCGGTGGTTACTATGTGGAATATCGCACAGATGATGCTCGATTAACCATTGAGGTATTAAAGAAAGCTGTAGAGTTTGGTGCAACAGCTTTGAACTACATCAAAGGCGATGATTTCATTTATAACGAAAAGAATAAAATCATTGGGATGACAGCAACAGATTTATTAACTAATTCAACTTTTGAAATCCAAGCTAAAAAAGTAATTAATGCGACTGGGCCGTGGGTGGATGAAAATCGTCAAAAAGATAAAGCTAAGCCAAATAATAAGCATTTAAGGTTAACTAAAGGCATTCACTTAGTGATTGATCAATCACATTTCCCGCTAAAACAAGCAGTTTATTTTGATACAGAAAAAGATAAACGCATGATTTTTGCAGTGCCAAGAAACGGTAAAACTTATGTTGGCACAACGGATACTGTGTATGAAGCAGATAAGGCGAACCCAATAGCCACTAAAGCTGATCGAGATTACATAATGGCTGCAGTGAATTATATGTTTCCAACGATACATTTAACTGCAGATAAAGTTGAGTCTTCATGGGCAGGGATTCGTCCATTGATTTGGGAAGAAGGAAAGAGTCCATCTGAAATTTCGCGCAAAGATGAAATTTGGGAATCAGAAACTGGTTTATTGACAATTGCAGGCGGTAAATTAACAGGTTATCGTCATATGGCTGAAGAAATTGTTGATAAATTAGCAGGTATTTTAAAGCATGAATTTGGTTTAGAATTCAAGCCTTGTATGACAAAAAATCAGCCAGTTTCAGGGGGTGATGTTGGTGGATCATCTCAGTTTGCAGCTTTTGTACAATCTCAAATAAAAATTGGTGAATCTCTAGGTTTATCTCAAATAGAAAGCTCATTTTTAGCAAAATTTTACGGCACAAATGTTCAGGTTATTTTTGATTATTTTAAAAATAATGCAGTTGAAGATACTCAAACACTAAGTCGATTAACCCAGTTGCGATTATGGTATGCCTTAACCCATGAAAATATTGTGACACCGTGTGATTTTTTAATTCGTAGAACAGGTCATATGTTTTTTAATATTGCAGAAGTGATTAAAGAAAAAGATGGTGTGATCGAATTTATGAAAGATTATTACTCATGGGATGAAAATACAACCAGCAAGATGAAAGCAGAGGTTGAAGAAGCTATTAGATTTGCAACTAATTTTCCTGATGAAAAACAGTAATAAGGCTTGAAATATCGCTAGATTTCAGTAGAATAGTGCGATCGTTTACCAGCGACCCCTAACGGTGGTTGTCTTTAAAAGCTTTGAGGTGAACGGGATGAGAGCTTAGGCTCTTTCATCTTAAAGTGAAAGTAAGATAACTTTTAGTTAGAGATTAATTATTTTTTGGAGTTTTCAATGAAAACATTTAGTGCAAAACCTGCTGACGTTGTTCGTGAATGGTTTGTGATCGATGCAGAAGGCAAAACACTTGGTCGTTTAGCAACAGAAGTTGCAAAACGTTTACGTGGCAAACATAAAGCAGAATATACACCGCATGTTGATACAGGCGATTATATTATTGTTGTTAACGCTGATAAAGTACATGTAACTGGTAATAAATTGAAACAAAAAATTTACTACAAGCATACAGGTTATGTCGGACATTTAAGAAAAACTTCTTTAGAGAAAATGTTAGAAAGCAACCCTGAGCGCGTTTTAGAATTCGCTGTTAAAGGTATGTTGCCGAAAAACGTTTTAGGTAGAGATATGTTCCGTAAGTTGAAGATCTTTGTTGGTCCTGAACATACTCACGCTGCACAGCAACCTAAAGTTTTAGACTTTTAATTTAAGGAAGATAAATCATGGCAGTTAACCAAAATTATGGTACAGGTCGTAGAAAGACCTCAGCAGCTCGTGTTTTCTTACGTAAAGGTACAGGAAGCATTGTTATTAATGGTAAACCATTAGACGAGTATTTCGGTCGTAAAACAGCTTGTATGGTTGTTCGTCAACCTTTAGAGCTATTAGAAGCTACAGAACAGTTTGATGTATACGTAACTGTAAGCGGTGGTGGTCAATCAGGTCAAGCTGGTGCGATCCGTCACGGTTTAACTCGTGCTTTGATCGAGTATGATGAAGTTAATCGTTCTCCATTACGTAAAGCAGGTTATGTGACTCGTGATGCGCGTAAAGTTGAACGTAAGAAAGTTGGTCTACGTAAAGCTCGTCGTGCAACTCAGTTCTCAAAACGTTAATATTTTACCGTTTTATAACTCAAGAAGCCTTTCTATTACAGAAAGGCTTTCTTTTATTAAGATTTAGTATTCAGTGTGAATAAGAAAATATATAACTCTCAAGATCATGGATTAACATCTAGGCAGATCTCTAAAAATGCTTTGCAAGTTCTTAAAACACTAACTGACGCAGGTTATGAAGCCTATATCGTTGGTGGTGCTGTGCGTGATTTATTATTAAATAAGTCTCCTAAAGATTTTGACATCGCAACAAATGCACACCCAGAGCAAATTAAACGACTATTTAGGAATTGCCGTTTAGTTGGCCGACGTTTTCGTTTGGCTCATATCTTGTTTGGCAGAGATGTATTAGAAGTTGCCACATTCAGAGCCGCAGCCCATGAAGATAATTCGAAGCAAGATCGCAAAGTAGATGATGACGGCTTTTTAGTTCGTGACAATGTTTATGGCTCAATTGAAGATGATGCATTGCGCCGCGATTTTACATTGAATGCACTATATTATGACCCAATCCAAAACATCATTATAGATTACACAAATGGCTTTCAAGACTTGAAAGAAGGGCATTTAAAACTCATTGGTGAACCTGAATTAAGGTTCCGCGAAGATCCTGTTCGTATGTTAAGAGCAGTACGCTTTGAGGTGAAATTAGGTTTTGCATTACCGAAAGACTTAGTCGATGCTATTGATCAAATGAGTTATTTATTACAAACAGTATCACCTGCGAGAATGTTTGATGAAGTGATTAAACTTTTATTAAATGGGCAAGGGAATGCTATTTATCATCAATTACGTCACTATCATTTGTTTGGGCAAATATTTCCTCAAACAGAAAGGGCGTTAGTTGAGTTAGGTAATCCAAAAGATCATCTTTTGATTGCTGCTTTAAATAACTCTGATAATCGCATTAATGATGGATTTGGTGCATCTGCATATTTCTTATATGCAGCATTATTATGGGAACCATTTTTAGATGAATATAATGTATTAATCTCTGATCAAATTTTATCTCATGATGCGAGCACCATTGCAGCACATAAAATTTTGAATAAACAACAAGATTATACGATGATTCCAAAACGAATCTCCGCACAAATTATTGATTTATGGAAATATCAATTCCGTTTAACGAATGTTAAAGCCAGAAAGCAAAAAGGTGGAGTGGGTAAAATATTACAACATCCACGCTTTAAAGCAGCTTATGACTTTTTGTTATTACGTAAAGATGCTTATGAATCAGAAGATATTGTTGAGTCTGCCAATTTCTGGAAAAAAACTTGGGATAAGGTTTCAGATTCACATTAAATAGACTATAAAAAAAGCTACTGCAAAGTAGCTTTTTTTTACAGCTCAACACTTACTTTTTAAGTAATGGTTTAAGTTTTTCCCAAACACTTTCCATTATCAAAGGCTGACCATTTTCATTCGGGTGAATGCCATCATCTTGCATTAGGTCTTTATTGCCGCCAGTTTTTTCTACAATTGATTCTAAGATTGCAATCTGATGCTGTTCTGCTAATTCTGGGAAAATGGCTAAAAATCTTTCTAGATAGGCATTGCCATAATTTGGGGGTAATTGAATTCCCACTAATAATACTTTGCTGTTTGCTGATTTTGATAATTGAATCATGTTGGACAAATTTTCTGAAATTTGTTTAGGTGCAGTTGCTCGTAATCCATCATTGCCACCCAATTCAATAATGGTAATTTCTGGTTGATATTTTGTTAATAAGTTGGGTAAACGTGATAAACCATTTGTGGTGGTATCGCCTGAAATAGAACTATTAATCACATCATATTCATAATTTTCTTCAGTTAATTTTTGTTCTAATAATTTAACCCATCCATTATCAGGATTAATGCCAAAACCTGCACTAATACTATCCCCAACGATCAGAATAGATTTAGCTTGTGCGATGCTAATAATAAAAAGGATGATTACAATGGTTTTAATTTGTCTGAACTGTAACATTGGATAAAGCCTTTTAGAATCATAAAATGTTAAATAAATAATAGTTTATCTTTAATTACTGTTAATAGTCGGAATTAATGAAGAATAGTATGATTTTACGGATAAAAAAAGATGCTATTATCTAATTTCAAAATTTTTTAAATTCATTTGGAAGCGCATGATGACAACAATCTTAGATGTAAAAAATGTTGGGAAATCAGTAGAAACAGCTGAAAAATTAACAATTTTAAGTAATATTTCTTTTAGTTTAGATCAAGGAGCAAGTTTAGCGATCATTGGTAGCTCAGGCTCGGGAAAGTCAACTTTATTAGGATTGTTGGCAGGTTTGGATGTGCCAACAGAAGGTGATGTTATTTTGGCTGGAAAATTATTAAGTACAATGAATGAAGATGAAAGAGCCTCATTGCGTGCTGAACATGTCGGGTTTGTTTTTCAATCTTTTCAATTATTAGAATCGCTAACTGCTGTTGAAAATGTCATGTTGCCATTAGAGTTGGAAGGAAAAAAAGATGCTCGTCTTAGAGCGATAGAGTTATTGAAGCGAGTTGGTTTGGGTGAAAGAACGCATCATTACCCTAAGCAATTATCGGGTGGAGAACAGCAGCGAGTCGCGATTGCACGAGCATTTGCATCTAATCCTACAATTTTATTTGCTGATGAACCGACAGGGAATTTGGATTCTAAAACAGGTGAAGCAATTATTGAGTTGTTATTTAAATTAAATGCAGAAGAAAAAACAACATTAGTTTTAGTGACACATGAAGCCCGACTAGCGGCAAGATGCCAGCATCGTATTCAGATTGAAGCAGGGCGATTGGTATTACAGGATTTCAATCATGAATAAATTATCGTTGATGCAAATTGCAGGATTAGCATTCAAGCAGTTGATTCGAGAAATCCGTTCTGGTGAATTAAGAATTTTATTGGTTGCATTATTGTTAACCGTTACGATCAGTACTGCGATTGGCTATTTTAGTGCACGTTTACATGCTTCAATGGAATCTAGAGCAGGTGAATTTTTAGCGGCAGATTTAGTCTTACGTAGCAATGAAAATGCTAATGATGAACAATTAAAGTTAGCTGAGCAGCTGGGTTTATCTCATGCAACAACCGTTAATTTCTCTACAGTGCTTTTGAATGAAGATGATTTACAGTTGGTTGCTGTAAAGGCTGCTGATATTAATTATCCTTTGCGTGGGAAACTTAAAATTCAGGATAATTTAGAATCTGATGAATATGAAGTAAATGAAGGGCCAAAATCTGGTGAGGCTTGGGTTGAGTCAAGATTGCTGTATGCATTGGGCTTAGATATTGGCGATATGATAGATGTTGGTAAATTACCGCTTAAAATCACTAAAATTATTACGTATGCACCTGATAGAGCAGGGAGTTTTTATAGTTTGAATCCCTTTGTATTGATGAATCGTAATGATTTACCTGCAACTGAGGCAGTGCAAAAAGGAAGTCGAGTAACATATCGTAATTTGTGGGCGGGCGAACCTGAATTGATCACACAATTACAAGCATCATTAGAAAAAACATTAGCGCCTAATCAGAAAATATTAACCATTAAAGATGGCAATGAACAAGTTAATAGCGCTTTGATGCGAGCACAAAATTATCTGAATCTAGCAAGTTTAGTTGGCATTTTACTTTCAAGTGTTGCAATTGCATTATCTGCCAATCAATTTGCGAATAATCGCTATGATGCTAGTGCATTGCTGCGTTCATTAGGAATGAGGCAAAAGCAAGTTTTATGGCTGTACGGATTTGAATTACTTTATGTGAGTGCAATTGGTGCTGTTATTGGTGCATTTTTAGGTTGGTTGGCACAACTAGGATTATTTGAATTATTAAAAGAAGTCATTAAAAGTGATTTACCAGCAGGTGGGATCATGCCTGCTTTAGCTGGCATTGCGACAGGGTTTACAGTGTTAATCGGTTTTGCTTTACCTCCGTTGGCAGCATTGGGAAGAACACCACCTTTAAGGGTTCTACGAGAAGATTTATTACCTGTACCCTTAAAAAACTTTGTTGTATATGGAATTGCATTATTTGCACTATTTTTAATCATGTGGCAATTAAGTCTAAATATCGGATTAACGATTGCTTTACTAGGTGGTGCAATTTTTGTAGTCGTTATATTGAGTAGTTTGCTTTACTTTTCTGTTAAATTTTTAAGAAAATTATTATCAAATTCTTCATTTATATGGCGAATGGCGCTTGGGCAAACATTACGATATCCCGTTAGATCAATGGGACAAATCGTCGCATTTGGTATTATTTTAATGACAATGTCATTAGTATTTATGTTGCGTGGGGAATTGTTGCAAACATGGCGAGACCAATTACCGAATGATGCGCCGAATTATTTTGCTATGAATATTACATCGAATGATATTGAAGATTTTAAAACAAGAGTTGCTGAAATTTCCCCGAATATTTCACCATTTTATCCAATGGTCGCAGGTCGGTTGACAGAAGTGAATGGAAAATCAGTTCGTGATTTATCACTAAAAAACGAACGTGCTAAAAATTCTATTGAACGTGATTTAAATTTAACTTGGAGCGTAGATTTACCAAATGAAAATAAAGTCATAGAAGGGCGGTGGTGGAATGAGCAACGTATGGATCAAAGCATTGGGATTTCTATTGAAGATGAGTTGGCAGCTGGTTTGAATGCAAAAGTAGGTGATAGTGTAACATTTGTGATTGCAGGAGAAACTTATCAAACCTATATTGCAAGCATTAGGACAATTAATTGGGATACAGTACAACCTAACTTTTTTGTGATTTTTGATCCACAATCGATTAAGGATGTTCCGGTCACGTATTTAACAAGTTTTCATTTGCCTGAGCATATGCAAAAAGAATTGATTCAATTGGCAAAAGATTTTCCAACTGTAACACTATTAGATTTAATGGCTTTGGTCACACAACTAAATAGCATATTGCAGCAAGTAACATTAGCTGTTGAATATATTTTGGCATTGGTTTTAGTTGCGGGACTGATTGTATTAATTGCAGGATTACAAGTCACTTTAAATGATCGTTTACGTCAGGGAGCTATTTTAAGAGTATTGGGTGCGCACAGAAAGATATTGTTTAAAAGCCAATTAATCGAATTCGCTTTAATGGGTGGCTTAGCAGGATTCTTAGCCATGCTCGGGAGTGAATTTATCAGCTTTTTACTGTATAAATTAGTATTAAATTTAGAGTGGCAATTTCACCCTTGGCTAATAGTTTTACCATTAATTGGTGCTATGTTAATCATTTTAATGGGGCTGTATGGTACAAGAAAAGTCATATCAGTAAGCCCATTAATCATGTTAAGAGGTTAAAATTTTTCTCATATTAAAAAAGCTCTAATATTTTTAATTAGAGCTTTTTTATTTATGAGTTATGTCAATAAACTTAGAGAGATTAATAGAGAGGATATTGTGTATGTTAATATTCTCAGGGTTAATAATATAAAAATAAGGAGAAACGATGAGCGAAATTAATAAAAAAATAAATATTTGTGGTGTATTGGTCGCCGTTAATCCGACAAACTTTAATCAATTATCAGATTATCTAATGAATATTGAAGGCTGTGAAATCATAGAAAGCAAGGATAATACTAAGCTTGCATTAGTTATAGAAGATACTGATAAACAAAGTGCATATGACATTATGGAACAAATCAAAAATCATTCATTTGTATTATCTATTACTTTAATTAACCATTTTTTTGAATAACAGACTTTCAAATATTTACATAAATAATATTTATTATAATTAAGTTGTTATATTTTTATAAAGTTGATAGAGATCAAGGTCATTTTTTTTAATATTGATACCCTTAAGGGCATATAAATTATAAATTATTAGACCGGAGAAAAATATGGCTTTATCTCGCCGTCATTTTATGAAATTAGCCGCCGCTACTGGTGTAGTGAGCGCGCTTCAAGGTATTCCTTCCGAAGCATTGGCGCAACAAACTGGCAGTGACGGTATCCGATGGGATAAAGGTGCTTGTCGTTTTTGTGGCACAGGCTGTGGTGTATTAATAGGTACTAAAGAAGGTCGTGTTGTTGCAACACAAGGTGATCCTGATGCTCCTGTAAATAAAGGATTAAACTGTATTAAAGGCTATTTTTTATCAAAAATTATGTATGGTAAAGACCGTTTACATAATCCATTATTAAGAATGAGTAATGGTCAGTACGATAAGAATGGCGAATTTACTGAAATAACATGGGATCAGGCATATGATCTTATGGCTCAAAAATATCGTGAGGCTTATCAGGATAAAGAAAAAGGACCAGAAAATGTCGCAATGTTTGGATCTGGTCAGTGGACTATTTTTGAAGGTTATACTGCAGCAAAATTTCATAAAGTAGGCTTGAGAAGTAATAATTTAGATCCTAATGCTCGTCATTGTATGGCTTCTGCAGTTGTGGGATTTATGCGTACTTTTGGTATGGATGAACCAATGGGTTGCTATAATGACATTGAGCAAGCTGATGCATTTGTACTTTGGGGTTCAAATATGGCAGAAATGCATCCTATTTTATGGTCTCGCATTACTAATCAACGTCTATCTCATCCTGATTGTGAAGTGCACGTATTATCAACGTATACACATAGATCTTTTGAGTTGGCGGATAATGGCATGATTTTTACGCCACAATCTGATCTGGTAATTTTGAATTATATTGCAAATTATATTATTCAAAATAATGCTTACGATGAAAATTTTATTAATAAGCATACTAACTTTAAAAAAGGTGTTACAGATATTGGATATGGTTTGCGTCCCAATAATCCTTTACAAATGCAAGCTAAGAACCCTGATTCAGGTGATGCTACTCCGATTAGCTTTGAAGAATTTGCAGAATTTGTTTCTGAATATACATTAGAAAAAGCACATGAATTATCCAATGTTCCTAAACATAAATTAGAAAGAATGGCTCAACTTTATGCTGATCCTGATAAAAAAATCGTATCTTTCTGGACGATGGGATTCAATCAGCATACACGTGGAACTTGGGCAAATAACTTAATTTATAATATTCACTTATTAACAGGCAAAATTTCAAAGCCAGGTTGTGGGCCATTCTCATTAACAGGTCAGCCATCTGCATGTGGTACTGCACGTGAAGTAGGTACATTTGCGCATAGATTGCCTGCTGATATGGTTGTTAATAATCCTGAACATCGTAAAATTGCAGAAACAATTTGGAAAGTTCCTGAGGGAACCGTTAGTCCAAAAGTTGGTTTACATGCAGTTGCTCAAAGCCGTGCCTTAAAAGATGGTAAGTTGAAAGTTTACTGGTCAATGTGTAATAACAATATGCAAGCAGCGCCTAATTTAAATGAGGAAACTTACCCAGGATGGCGAAATCCTGAAGCATTTGTAATTGTTTCAGATCCATATCCTACGGTTTCAGCATTATCAGCAGATCTTATTTTACCAACTGCGATGTGGGTTGAAAAAGAAGGTGCTTATGGCAACGCGGAACGACGTACTCAATTTTGGCGTCAACAAGTTAAGCCAATGGGAAATGCACGTTCAGATCTTCAGCAATTAGTAGAGCTTTCACAGCGATTGAAAATTGAAGATTTTTGGCCAGCAGACTTGATCGCTAAACAACCTGATTTGAAAGATAAAACTCTATATGATGTTTTATATCAAAATGGTAATGTTGATAAATATCCATTATCAGATCGTCAAGATGGTTTTGATAATACAGAAGCTGAAAAATTTGGTTTTTACATTCAAAAAGGCTTATTTGAAGAGTATGCAGAATTTGGTCGTGGACATGCACATGATCTAGCGCCATTTGATATGTATCACAAAGCTCGTGGTTTACGTTGGCCTGTAGTCGATGGTAAAGAAACATTATGGCGTTATCGTGAAGGATATGATCCTTATGTAAAAGCAGGTGAAGAGGTTAGTTTCTATGGTCATAAAGATAATCGTGCAGTTATTTTTGCATTGCCTTATGAACCACCAGCGGAAATACCAGATCAAGAGTATCCATTTTGGTTCTGCACAGGGCGTGTTTTAGAACATTGGCATACTGGGAGTATGACTCGTCGAGTACCTGAGTTACATAAAGCAGTACCAGTAGCACAGTTATTTATTAGTGCTAATGATGCGAAAAAACTAGGTTTACGTCGTGGTGATAAGGCGAAAGTTAGCTCTCGTCGTGGTTCTGTTATCACTACTGTGGAAACGAAAGGCAGAAATACTCCACCTGATGGTTTAGTGTTTATTCCATTCTTTGATGAAGCAAGATTAGTGAATAAAATTACATTGGATGCCACTTGCCCATTATCCAAAGAAACTGACTTTAAAAAATGTGCAGTTAAGATAGAGCGAGCATAGTTCAGATGAAAACTCGTAGGGAGTTTCTTGCAACAGCAGCTAAAGTCGGAGGTGCAATTTGTTTAGGCACCCTGCCTTTAGCAATGTTGGCTAAGCAAAGTAAAGCAAGTAATCAAAATATTTTGAGACCGCCAGGAGCGACTGATGAAGCAAGTTTTTTGAGTGCTTGTACACGCTGTGGCTTATGTGTCAGAGCCTGTCCTTATGATACATTAAAGTTATCTGAATTAAGTCAGCCCATTTTTGGCACGCCATATTTTGAGCCAAGAAAAATTCCATGTGAAATGTGTGAGGATTTGTCCTGCATTAATGCTTGCCCAACAAATGCTTTAGATCAAAAGATTATAGATGCTGAAGATATACGAATGGGTACAGCAGTTTTGGTGGATGAAGAGAACTGCTTGGCATTTTTAGGATTGCGTTGTGAAGTTTGTTATCGCGTTTGCCCTGTTATTGATAAGGCAATTACCCTAGAGCTTCAAGAAAATACTAGAACACATGCTCATGCTAACTTTATTCCCGTTGTGCATGCGGAATACTGTACAGGTTGCGGGTTATGTGAGAAAAAATGTGTATTGGAAAAATCATCTGCAATCAAAGTATTGCCAATAGATATTGCACGATCACAATTACCAGATCATTATCGTAAAGGTTGGGAAGAAAAAGCGAAGAATAATGGTGAATCTTTCATCAAAGATGAGCTGACATTACCATTTCATGACATCAATAACTTAAAAGGATTTGAGCCATGAAAGAAGAAAATGTAAAAAAATATAATAGTACAATATGTTTTGAAGAGGCTATTGAGAAAAAAGGTTGGTGGAAAGCGCATCAATTTTTACTTATTAGACGATTTTGCCAAATCATTATTATCATTCTCTTTACATTGCCAATCAGTGAAGTTAATGATTTATTGTTAGAAAATAAAGACTCAAGATCACCAGAATTAACGTTGGCAGCTTTAGAAAATTTACAGCATGAAGATGGTGTAAGAAAAGATAATATATGGATTTTTAAAGGAACCTTGGCGAATAGTGAAGTTCTCTCAACTGTACCATTAGGAGATCCTTTTGTATTTATACAATCACTCGTTTCAGGAAATTTATATACAGTTACAGGTATTATTGGTGTTGGATTAATCACACTATTTTATATGGCGTTTGGTGGTAGAACATATTGCTCTTTTGTTTGTCCGATTAATATAGTAACTGATTTAGCAGCTTGGATTAGACGACAATTAAAAATTACAAATCAGTTATCGATCTCTAAAAATGCACGCTACTATGTTTTAGGCATCGTGATTGCGTTATCAGCCATGTTCCAAGTGATTGTTTGGGAGTTAATTAATCCAATTACTGGAATCTTTAGAGTATTAGCCTTTGGTGGCTTTGCGTTAACAAATATTGCGGTGTCACTAACCTTAGTAATTTTTATCCTAGATATTATTGGTGCTGCAAATTTATGGTGCGGTCATTTATGTCCAGTTGGTGCTTTTTATAACCTGCTTGGTAAAAAAACTATTTTATATGTGAATGCACCACAAATTTCTGCATGTGATGATTGTATGGACTGTTACAAAGTTTGCCCTGAATCACATGTGCTTAGGCCTTTAATTCAAAAGAAAAAAGAATTTATAGATCAGACGGTAATACCAAACATTAATAATAGTGATTGTACTCGATGTGGGCGCTGTATAGACGTATGCCCAGAGAAAGTGTTTAGTTATAAAGTGATTACCAAATATATAGTAAATAAAAAATAAACCAAAAGTAAAAGTGAGTTGATTATGAAAATTAAATTATTAATTTCTATTTTTTTTGTAGGATTATTATTGGTATTCAGCAATGCTGAAGTTCAAGGGTTACGTGGAACGACACCAATTGATGAAGATAATACGGTTGTGGAACCTTATCAAATGCAAGAAGGCATTGTATTGCAAAAAAACTATCGTCAGCAACCGCCATTGATACCTCATAAAATTGAAAAATACCAAATCAACTTAAAAGCGAATCAATGTTTAGCATGTCATTCTTGGCCAAATAATAGTAATTATAAAACAGTTGCAGCACCTGAAAGTCATTTTATCGACGCACAATCTGGTGAAAGAACAGATCACATTGCTGCTGGGCGTTGGTTTTGTACACAGTGCCATGTACCACAATCGAATGCGCCTGAGTTAATTGATAATACATTTACACCTTCTAACAAATAGTAGCTGTAAGGGGATGATATGAAAAAAATAAAACAACTGTGGAAATGGCTTTGGAGCCCTTCTAAAAAATGGGCATTAGGAGCCTTATTAATTGTCGGTTTTGTGATAGGCGGTATAACGGTATTTGCATCGCATAAAACCTTAGAATGGACAAATAGTGAGGCATTTTGTACAAGTTGCCATACTATGCAATTTAATCAGGAAGAATATACAGGTACTGTCCATGATGTGAGCAAAACAGGTGTAAGAGCAACTTGTTCTCAATGTCATGTTCCAGAGCAAGGTTTAGATCTCATGGTGCGTAAAATGCAAGCATCTAACGATGTTTATCAGCACTTTATTGGTAAAACAATAGATACAAAGGAAAAATTAGAAGAGCGCCGCGGTTTATTGGCAATGCGCGAATGGACGAGAATGAAAAAAAGTGATTCAGCCGGTTGCCGTAGTTGCCACACTGAAATGAATATGGATCTTTCTAATCAAAACTTAAGAGCTCGTACGGGACATACTTTAGCGAAAAATGAAAATAAAACTTGTATCGATTGTCATAAAGGAATTGCTCATGAATTACCTGAAAATTGGGTAGAACTTGAAAAACAGTTGAATGAAAATTTTGCGATTCAAAAGAAATAATAATTTCTGATGCTATCAAAGTGCCGAATGGCACTTTTTTTATATCTATTCGCGACTTACATAATTCACATGAATCGGCTATATTTTTATGGCGATTAACTCATGGGGGAAGATATGAAAGCATTGATTAATATTGATTACACATTTGATTTTGTAGCAACTGAAGGCAAGTTAACAACATCTGAAGAAGGGCAAAAATTACATGATTATATTTTGGCGTTAACCAAACATTTTGTCGATGATGGTGATTATGTTGTTTTTGCAATTGATGGACATGATCCTAATGATCAATACCATCCAGAAAATAAATTATTTCCTCCACATAATGTGATGGGAACAAAAGGGCGTAATTTATATGGAGATATTGCCGAGCTATTTGAAGAATATCAGAAAGACCCTAAAGTTTATTGGATGGATAAGCGCCATTACTCAGCATTTAGCGGTACTGATTTAGACATTCGTTTGCGTGAACGCAATATTAAAGAGATTCATTTAGTAGGCGTTTGTACAGATATTTGTATCTTGCATACTGCAATTGATGCTTATAACTTATCTTACGATATTGTTATTCATGAAAAAGGTGTGGCAAGTTTTGATCCGATTGGTCATGAATGGGCATTGAAACATTTTAAAAATGTTTTAGGTGCTAAAGTTATCTAAATGCTTTTTTACAGCAATTAAATGAATGAATTGTAATCAGGTATAATTCTATGAAACTTATACAACGGATATCATATGACAATCACAGTTCTTATTATAATTGCTGTAATAATATTATTACTCAGTATCGTAGCGATCATCTATAACAAGCTGATTAAACAGCAACAATTATCCAATGAAGCATTTGCTAGCATGGATGTCTTTTTAAAAAAACGCTATGACTTAATTCCAATGTTAGTGTCAGTCACTAAAGGTGCAAAAGAGTACGAATCCAATGTGTTGAAAGAAATTGTCGAATTACGTTCACAAGGTTTGAATGGCGATTTATCTAGAGGCAGATTGGGACAAAATGAATTAAGACTGAGTGAGCGCATTAATCAATTATTAGTTTTGGTAGAAAATTATCCAGATTTAAAAGCGAACGAAAGTTTTCAACAATTGCATCAATCTTTGGTAAAAATTGAAGATGATATCAGCAAAGCTAGACGATATTACAATGCAACAGTTCGCCATTATTTAACATATAAACAGCAGTTTCCAAATGTAATTGTGGCCACTTTATTTAAATTTCCGACACTTGAATATTTTGCGGTGAATGATAATTCAGAACGCAACGCACCAATGGTTCAACTATGATCAAAAAAATACATGTTTTTAGATATTTATTTTTAATGCTGATTTGGTTTAGCGTTTTTGCCTCTATTTCATTTGCAGATGCGATTAAAAATTATCATGTTGATATTACAGTTTTAGAGGATGGGCGATTAGATGTTTTCGAAAAAATTGTTATTAATACGCAACATGAAGAAATTCGATTAGGAATTACTAGAGATATTCCTAATTTTTATAAATTTTTAAATAAAGTTGTTTCAACTCCGATTAATGTTTTAAGTGTTACTCGAAATGGTCAGCCTGAAAATTTTTGGATAGAACAAAACGGAGGACATTCAAAGATATTCACAGGTTCAGTTGATAATGCTGTGGATAACTATTTGGATAAAGGGGATCACACGTTTTTTATCCATTGGCAGAGTAAAAATCATATTCGCGGTTTTACTCATTATGATGAGTTATATATTAATGCGATTGGGCAAAATTGGCGTTTACCCATCTATAATGCTTCGGTTTCTGTTCATTTACCTGAGACTGTGAGTATTATTCAAGTGGCTTCTTATTATGGTAATGTGGGCGCAAAAAATATGGGTAAGATTGTGAAGCAATCTGCACATGATATTGAATTTATAGTGCCGACTTCGTTAAGCAGCTATGAAGGTTTTACGATTGCTGTTGGATTTACCAAAGGTATTGTTCCCAGCATAACAGCAAATCCATTAGATACAGTCGTTGATGCTTTATATGGAAAATTGCCCACATATATTCATCCATTTAATATTGTCTTATTTGGCATGATAATTATTTTGACTGTTTATTATTACTGTGTGAAAACTCGATATTTGAAATTATCACCGAAGATAAGTCGTGTATTTACTGTCCGATATGAACCGCCTCAAGCATCGTTGGCGGAAATTTTTGCAGTATTGAAAGCAGAAAATGAAACAATAATGCCCACGATATTAGCTATCTTTTTAGATATGCATGTCAAAGGTCTTATTCAAATTAATCAAGATGCCAAAATAATTATTTTAGGTAAGCTACAATCAGCTAAATTGCAAAAACTAGAACAGCTCATCATTAATCGAATTAAAAAGCAGAAAATAGGATTATCTTTTGAGAAAAATAGTGAGCCATGGGCTGAATTAATACGTAGTATGCGCTTAGATTTGAGTTTGATGAATCAACAATGCTACTCCAAAAAAATGAAATGGGCATTTTATGGTGTTATTCCAATAATACTTATTATGATGACGGTTTCTGTAATGTATTTGTTCATTCCATTTGAATTATTTTTATCTTTAGTTTTTGTTATTGTCGCGTTGCAAGCAATGTTGATACCTAGTTTATACAGCATATATCAAAACATTAAGCTCAAAGGTTTATTGAAAAGTATTCTGGGGGCTATTCCTCAGTTGCCATTTTTACTATTTGGTTTGATCTTTTTGACTGTGCCATTCAGTGTCATTATTTCTACGATGGATTATGAATTATCTTCACGAGATCTTTTAAGTATTTTTATTTTGATGATTGGTTCAATATTAATTATTCGAAAATTATTATTTAAGATTCATTCGATGACGAATGTATTAAATGCAAAATATAGCAATTTATTGCAAGAAACGATGGAATTTAAACACTTTTTGCAATACACCAAATATGAAGAATATAAGATCATAACACCAGATATCTTTGAGCAATATTTACCATATTCGATTATTTTGGGCATCGAAAAAACTTGGGTAAAACGGTATCAGCAATATTATCCGAAAGAATTTGAGCAAAGTATGATGGTTGCGATGGCACAGACAACTGGTAACTCTTTTGGGCAATCTATTGGTAGTACATCTTCAGTCAGCTCGTCCCGATCAAGTGGATATGGTGGAGGTTTTGGATCAGGTGGTTCAGGCTCTAGTGGTGGCGGTTCATCTGGTGGAGGATCCGGTGGTGGCGGTGGCGGTGGCCGATAGAATATTATTCTAGATAATAAAAAAGCACTTTTTACAGTGCTTTTTTATTTTTATCCATCGAAAAAAGATTAATTATTTAATTCCATGTTCACGTGTTGCGGTGAATTTAATTTCAGGATAACGTTCTTGCGCTAAAGTTAAGTTAACGCGTGTTGGTGCGATATAAACATATTCACCTGAGTGGTCAATTGCAATATTGTCGTGGCATTTATTTAAAAATGTTTCGAATTTTTTAGAGTCCGAACAAGTAACCCAGCGTGCGGTAGAAACATTTACAGCTTCAAAAATACAATCAACGTTATAGTCTGTTTGTAAGCGATGCAAAACCACATCAAATTGCAGAATACCAACAGCGCCGATGATTAAATCATTACTATTTAAAGGTTTAAATAGTTGTGTCGCACCTTCTTCACACAACTCCTCTAAGCCTTTTTGAAGTTGTTTCATTTTCAATGGATCACGTAAACGAGCACGACGGAATAATTCAGGTGCGAAGTCAGGAATACCTGTAAAAATTAAATCTTCACCTTCTGAGAAAGTATCTCCGATGCGGATTGTGCCGTGATTATGGATCCCGATAATATCACCAGCATAAGCTTCTGTTAAATGCTCACGTTCAGATGCCATAAATGTTAAAGCATCAGGAATCTTAATGTTTTTATTGATGCGAACATGTCTTGCAGACATTCCAGGAGAATATTTACCTGAGCAAACACGCATAAATGCGATACGATCACGATGCTTAGGATCCATGTTTGCTTGAATTTTAAATACGAAGCCAGAGAATTTTTCTTCCGAAGGCAAAACTTCACGCGTAGTTGTTTCATGTGCTTTTGGTGGTGGGGCTATTTTGACAAAACCATCCAACATTTCTTGTACACCAAAGTTTGTGACAGCAGAACCAAAGTAAACGGGTGTTAATTTACCAGCTAAATATTTTTCTAAATTAAATTCGTTACTTGCACCACGTACTAATTCTAATTCTTCACGGAATTCAGCAGCTTTAGCACCCAATACTTCATCTAATTCAGGGTTATCTAAACCATGAATAATACGGCTATCATGTTTTTTACCATCTTTATGCACTTCATATAAAGCAACATAATCATCGATTAAATGGTAAACACCTTTAAGCTCTTTGCCCATGCCGATCGGCCAAGTGACAGGCGCACATTCGATTTTTAAGACATTCTCAACTTCATCTAAAAGATCAATTGGGTCTTTACCTTCACGATCTAATTTATTAATGAATGTCATGATTGGTGTATCACGCAGGCGACAAACTTCCATCAATTTAATGGTTCGTTCTTCAACACCTTTGGCACAGTCGATGAGCATTAAAGCTGAGTCAACAGCTGTTAATGTTCGGTAAGTATCTTCAGAGAAGTCTTCATGCCCAGGTGTATCCAAAAGATTGATCATCTTTTCTTTATATGGAAATTGCATCACAGAAGAAGTGATAGAAATACCACGCTGTTTTTCCATCTCCATCCAGTCTGATGTAGCATGACGTGATGCCTTACGACCTTTTACTGTACCTGCTAAACTGATCGCACCTCCGAATAGCAAAAGCTTTTCGGTCATGGTGGTTTTACCAGCATCAGGGTGAGCAATAATCGCAAACGTACGTCTGCGTTCCATCTCTTGAATCATACCTGCCATAAAATATGTTGCCTATTGAAAAATATATATAAACGAAGCATTTTACATGATTTGTGTGAACAAATTAATAAATAAAAAATCGCAGTCATAATCTGCATTTTTATTAATTTGATTGAATTTTATGTTGATTGATAAAACAAAGCCATTCCGTATTCAGAATGGCTTTGTTGTTTTAACTTAATTTAAGGCTAAATTATACAGCTCTTTTATTTAAATTTTTAGATTCATCTACAAAGAGCAATGCAACGATACCAATGATTGTAACAGCTGCAGCAACATAGAAACTCGCATTTAAGTTACCTGTTTGTTCTGCGATAAAGCCAGTCATCCAAGGTGCTAAAATTGAACCACACATACCTAAGAAGTTATATAAACCAAAGGCAGTACTCAATAATGCTTTTGGTACATTTTCAGCAGTTAATGCCAATAAAACTGGATTTAAACTGATTTTACCGATAAAGCCGTAAAGTACTAATACACACAATAGTAAGATATTTTGTGGATTAGTCGCTAAGCCTAGGATTGTAGAAGTTGTTGTGTTGTTTGCTAGATTGCCTGAGTAAACGATACCGAAAATTGATAATAAAGATAAAGGCAACATGAATAATGCAACTGCTTTACGTTTACCTAAACGGTCAGAAACCCAACTAAAGAAAATTGTGCCAATGATAGATAACCATGGAACAATCGATGCAACACGGCTTGCCACGGCTTTATCCATGCCACGCTCAGTTTCAAGATAGTATGGTAACCATGTAATGATTACAAAGAAACCGTAGATTGAACAGAATATTGCGATATAAGCCATGACCAAGTTACGGCGTTTAAATAGAGACAAGAAATCTGCTAAAGAGATGCCTTTCTTTTTCTCGGTTGTTGATGTTTGTGCAGTA
The DNA here is from genome assembly GCA_947631095.1 of uncultured Wohlfahrtiimonas sp. GTDB lineage: Bacteria > Pseudomonadota > Gammaproteobacteria > Cardiobacteriales > Wohlfahrtiimonadaceae > Wohlfahrtiimonas. The sequence continues at coordinate 6,967 of CANRJX010000014.1, read as the reverse complement.
TTAACATTACTCACTCGTTCTTTGATGAAGAATAAAATTAATAAAGCGACAACAAAGATCGGAATTGCCATATAAACGAATGCCACACGCCAATCGTTACCAGCATTATAAGAACGGCTAGACACTTCATAACCTAAAGCGATACCAAAAGACATACCTGCACCGATGATGGCACTACCGACAGCTAAATGTTTTGGTGGAATGGCTTCAGATGATAATGCATATTGTGGTCCATAATAGCTACCTTGCGCAGCACCAGCGATCATCCAAAAAATGATGAACATTGCATATGAATTGGCAAAATAAACCAACGCAACAAACAGTGCGTATATCATAAAACCAATAACTAATACACGTTTTCTACCGATTATGTCACCAACAATTCCTGAAGGAACCTGTAGGCCTGTATAAGCCAAATAGAATAAACTCATTATGCCACCGACTGCTGCAGCACCAATACCATATGTTTTACCGATCTCAAACATGACAGGGCTAACTAACATACGGCCTGCATAAATGAAGACCCAGCCTAAGAAAAAGACAGCAACTGCTACCATCCAGTATTTATTGTTGACGCTTGGAGATTGTGTTGTCGAACCCATGTGAAGCTCCTAAATTAAAGTTGCATATAATGAATAGCCATACCTAACTTAGTACACCTTATGAAAAAAGAATTGATTTAAATTATTTTTTACAGATTATACTAAAAATATTACCAATTAAGGTTAATTGGCGCGATATCTTAATATAAAAAATAAAACGCATTAAAATATTTAAGATAATCTTTAATCAATTGAATAAAATTTTAAAACAGCCTGAATTTAATGATTTTTATCATTATCATATCTGCTCAGCATGTTACTTTCTGAATGTGCGATGTCATATCTTTTGTGATTTTGGCGCATTTAAATTTAGGTACATTTAACCGAGGTACTCAAACTATGATCCATTCTTTTGTTAAGAAAGGCAGTTTTCAGGACTCAGTAAGCTTGATGTTAATTTCACGCAAACTGAGCGAACATCCTGATGTCGAAGAAATTTCTGTAATGATGGGAACACCTGCGAATAAAGATTTGTTGCAAGCAACAGGTTTTTGGAGCCCAGAATTTGATGAAGCAACACCGAATGATATCTGCATAGCGATCAAGGCAGAAACAACAGATTCAAGCATTGTAGATGTGATTGTTGGCGAATTGGAAGAAGAATTAACGAATTTGGCTAAGAATCAAGGTGGCGGTGGTAAACGTATTCCTAAAGCTAGACGTTTAGATTCAGCATTACAAAGAATGTCAGATGCAAATACAGTTTTGATCTCTATTGCGGGTGAATATGCAGCAGAGTTGACAGATTCAGCATTGGATCGTGACTTAAACGTAATGATCTTCTCAGATAATGTCACGTTGGATGATGAAATTCGTTTAAAGAAAAAAGCCGCAGATAAAGGTTTAATCGTTATGGGGCCAGATTGTGGTACAACGATGATTGCAGGCTCGCCATTAGCTTTTGCTAATATCATTCCTGAAGGAAATATTGGTGTTGTGGGTGCATCTGGTACAGGCATTCAAGAATTATGTTCACAAATTGCATTAGAAGGACAAGGCATTACGCATGCAATTGGTTTAGGTGGGCGTGATCTTTCTGTCGAAGTTGGCGGTATCAGCGCAATGACAGCACTTGATATGCTGGCTAATGATGTGAATACTAAAGTGATCGCATTTGTCTCTAAACCACCAGCTGAAGAGGTTCGCCAAAAAATTATTGAGCGCATGAAATCTATTGGTAAACCTGTAGTTGCCCTGTTTTTAGGCAGTAAAATTGATCAGCCAAAAGATGGTAATGTTTATCTGATCAATACAATTGATAAAGCTGCACGTTTAGCGGCTGAATTGGCTGAAGTTGAAAAAGATTATGAAGTGATGTCTCCAGTGCCGGGCAGTAAAATCTTAGGTTTATATACAGGTGGGACATTGGCAGCTGAAACAGCACTGATCTTGGCAGAAGGTTTAAATGCAGAGATTGATTCGAAGCATGAAAAAGGCTCAATGCTAGATTTTGATGGTCATAAAGTTATAGATTTGGGTGATGATTTTTATACAGTTGGTCGTCCACATCCAATGATTGATCCATCATCACGTCAAGAAGAAATTTTAAAATTGGTGAATCGTCCTGAAGTCGGGGTTGTTCTGTTAGATTTAGTAATCGGCTACGGTTCTATGAAGAATCCTGCTGAATCAGTTGCGACGGCAGTGACTAAGTTAAGAGAAAAGCGTAAAGAACCAATTAACTTTATTGCAACAGTAACAGGAACAAATCAAGATCCTCAAGGTCGAGACAATGAAATTGCTATTTTAAAAGATGCAGGGGTTGTGGTTGTTAAAAACTTGCCAGAAGCTGCAACGTTAGCATTTACATTAATCACACCAAGAGCAGAAGCAGGTGAGCTAAAACCTTATCCATTATTAGATGGCGTAAAAGTAATTAATGCTGGTTTACGTGGTTTTGCTGAAGATTTGCAAGCTGCAAAAACAGCAGTTGTACAGTATCAATGGGCGCCTGTTGCAGGCGGTAATAAGCAATTAGCAAACATTCTCAAACATTTGAAATAAGAGGGCCTTATTATGACAACTTTTGCAACAATTGATGAAGCGAACCAAGCAGTTATTGAGCGAATCAAAGAAGCGCGTCCACGTTGGGTGAGTGTAATTCCAGCGAAAGAAGCTGTGCCAACATTGGCTGAAGGTAAAAAATTATTACATGCAGGTCCTCCGATTAAATGGGAAGAGATGACAGGTCCTGCTCAAGGTGCTTGCGTGGGTGCAGCAATTTTTGAAGGCTGGGCGACGGATGAAGCAAGTGCTCGTAAGTTATTGGATGCCGGTGAAGTTGAATTCATTCCATGTCATTCTGTGAATGCTGTAGGTCCAATGGGCGGTATTACATCAGCAAACATGCCAATGATTAAGGTTTACAATAAAGTACATGATAACTATGCCTACTGTAATATTAATGAAGGCATCGGTAAAGTTATGCGTTTTGGTGCTTTTGGTGAAGAAGTTCAGGCGCGCCATCGTTGGATGCGTGATACTTTGCGCCCAGTTTTGCGTGATGCATTGGCACAAATGGAAGATGGTTTAGACATTACTGCTCATATGGCACAAGGAATCACGATGGGTGATGAATTCCATCAGCGCAATATTGCAACATCAGCATTATTAGCTCGTACTTTATCACCAATTATTTCAACGTTAGATTATCCAAAAGAACAATTGACTGAAGTGATCAGCTTCTTAAGTTTAACAGATCAATTTTTCTTAAACGTTGCAATGGCATACTGTAAAGCTGCTATGGATGCAGGTGCTCAAATTGAAGCAGGTACAATTGTGACAGTAATGAGCCGCAATGGTCGTAACTTTGGTATCAAGGTGAGTGGTTTAGGTGATCAATGGTTTGAAGCACCTGTCAACACACCACAAGGTTTATTCTTCACTGGTTATACACAAGACGATGCTAATCCAGACATTGGTGACAGTGCAATTACTGAAACTTATGGCGTGGGCGGCTGTGCAATGATTGCAGCACCGGGTGTAACTCGTTTCGTTGGTGCGGGTGGATTTGAATCAGCAGTGGATACATCTGAAGAGATGAGCGAAATTTTTGTAGACCATAATATGGCACTTCAGATCCCAACATGGGATTTCCAAGGAGCATTGGTTGGTTTAGATTTACGTTTAGTTGTTGAAACTGGTATTACACCATTAATCAATACAGGTATTGCACATAAAGAACCAGGTGTTGGGCAAGTAGGTGCTGGTACTGTTCGTGCGCCATTAGCATGTTTTGAGAAAGCTTTGGTTGCATTGGCAGAGAAAAATGGTATTCAATAATTAATTATTGAAGTGTTTTGAAAAGCCAATTAGTGAAAGCTGATTGGCTTTTTTGTTTTTTTTATTAAAGATGACTCATAAACTTGCAAGCATGAGCAGTAGCGAGTATTTTAGCTACTTGTGACAGATAAATTTAATAAGGATAGTCCATGCTTGATTTAGAAATGATGCGTTCATTCATTCAAGTTGCGGAGATGAAGAGTTTCTCCAAAGCTGCGAGCAATTTACATAAAACTTCAGCAACGATAAGCTACAGAATAAAGATGTTGGAGGAGAGTGTTGGCGCGCAATTATTCCATAGAACAACACGTACAGTTGAGCTAACAGCTGCTGGCGAGCATTTGTTAGAGCAATGTCGTGAGTGGATTGTTTGGCTGGAAAATATGCCTAAAGAGCTGCAACAAATTAATGATGGTATTGAGCCAAGTGTAAATATCACCATTAATAATTTGTTATATGATGTTGATGCAGTGACTGATCTTTTGGTCTACTTAAATGTATTGTTTCCGCAGACACAAATTACAATATCTCGACAAATATTTATGGGTGTTTGGGACAGGTTAATGTATGACAATCATCACATCGCCATTGGTGCGCCAGGTGCAGAGTCATTAACTAGCTTAATCACTACACAAGATTTAGGTTCTATTACCTGGTCATTCATAGTGGCAAAAGATCATCCATTAACACAGTATAAGGATGTTGTGACTGATGCAATGTTGCGTAAATATCCAGCAATTAATGTGGAAGATACTGCTCGTAATCTTCAAAAACGCACAGCATGGTTATTGAAAGGGCAGAAAGAGATTAAAGTGCCGAATATGTCCACTAAGTTAGAATGTCATTTGAAAGGTTTGGGGATAGGGTTTTTACCACGCAAGATTTGTTTACCTTATCTTGAACGTGGCGATTTGGTTGAATTGAAAATTGCAACGCATCGTATGCCTTCTAAGATGATGTTGGCGTGGAACAGTGAGATTAGTGGTAAAACAGTTCAAGCAATTATTGATTTATTTAATCAAAATCATCCGATTGCTCAAGGCTTATTAAAAAATATAGATTTACCTCTTGATGATATAAAGGAAAAATAATGTCGAATTTTGATCGTAGTTGGGATATTTATTTTAATCATTATCGTCCCGATGTCTTGTTTCCTGAAGTGATTCAGCCCCAAAAGGCCAGTCAGCAAGTGTCTACTTTATTGGACATTGCTGATGAGTTTGATGTGTTGCTACTAGATGGATTTGGCGTATTGAATGTCGGTGCTGATGCAATTCCTGAAATGCCAGCGATTATTAATGAGTTGGTTAAACAAGGTAAACATGCATTTGTATTAACGAATGCTGCGAGTTATCCTGTTGCGCATAATGCGCTTCGTTATCCAAATTGGGGATACAATATTCCTGTCGAAAATGTGATTTCATCACGCAACGCAGTAGAGCATGCGTTGCCTTCTCATCCTTTGAGTCGTCGAAATAAGCTATGGGGTATTATTGGTTCATCCAATTACGATCCTTCAACTTTGGATGCGAACACAGTGTATTTAACACCGGAAAATGTAGATGATGTCGACGGTATTATTTTTCTAGGCACAATGGATTGGGATAATGATAAGCATGTGTGGTTTATCGATTCTTTGGCTAAAAGACCAAGACCAGTTTTAGTAGGTAATCCTGATGTTTGTGCACCTTTGTTGGATCAATTTACAGTTGAACCGGGCGCATATTCGTTAGATATTAAAGAGATTGAAGGTGCAGATTTGCACTTCTTTGGTAAGCCATTTCAACTTTGTTATGCTTTGAGTTTTAATAAGATTCTGAGCACTGTTGGCAGTATTGATCCGAGTAGAGTATTAATGGTGGGCGATACATTGCATACCGATATTTTAGGTGGAAATACTTTTGGCATGAAAACTGCATTAATGGCTGATTATGGTTTTTTAAGAGATCAAAATCCATATAAATATATTGAGTTATCTGGCATTACGCCAGACTTTGTTGTCAGTCATAGGAAGTTTTAAATATCCAAAATTGAAAAAGCTAGGTTATCCTAGCTTTTTTTTTGAATTATTTTTGATGCCCGTATTCTATGGTTTTCAATTCACAGTTCTGGTCGACGTTACCATCTATAATGCATTCTCCTAAGCGTTCACCTTCATTAAAATCCGAAGCGCAAGCAGAAAGTGCAATCAATGTAATGAGCAATACGGTTATTTTATTTAGCATATAATTTAATCCTGTTTAAATATTAATAAATAGCTATCAAGGATTATATAGAATAATTAACTAAGTTATTTAGTTAATAGAAAGATTTGTTTTGAGTTCAATCTCGATAAGCCATAAAATGGCGGAGCGGACGGGACTCGAACCCGCGACCCCCTGCGTGACAGGCAGGTATTCTAACCAACTGAACTACCGCTCCATTTGTCTCTTCAACTTCAGAGGAGTTGCATTATACATAAAAAAAATAACTTGTCATATCTTTTTGGTGATTAGGCTAATAATTATTCAATCTCTATAAAATGAAGTAAATTTTCTTTCTTATAAAATGCTATATTGCTCACTTAAATTTTATTTGTATTCATTAAGTTAAGAGCAAATTAGTATGACGGAAACAATATTGATCACCGGTGCTTCAGGTTTTCTTGGAAAACGAATTGTTAGATTTTTACAAAGATCAAGTGATGCTTATGTGATCACAACAAGTAGAAAACAAGAAAGTTTTCCAAATCATTTGGTTCGAGATTTATCCGACATTACCTCTGAGATTACTCATCAAGTGGATACCGTTGTGCATTTTGCAGGTTTAAGTGCTCATAGTATTGCGACTGAAGAAGAGTTTTACCAAGCGAATACTATTAATACAATGAATCTTGCTAAAGCAGCGATCATTTCAGGTGTTAAGCGTTTTGTTTTTATCAGCACGACAGATGTTTATGGCATGAATGCCCATTCTAATATTGAAATCACTGAAGAAAGCGCTGTCCATCCAAAAACAAGTTATGCTAAATCTAAATTGGCCGCTGAAAATGAGCTCAAAGCGCTTTGCAAAAACAGCTCAATGAATTTAATTATTTTACGTTT
>CANRJX010000013.1 GCA_947631095.1 uncultured Wohlfahrtiimonas sp. | reverse complement strand
GCTGGTTTCTTATCAAGCGCACACACTTATGAAGATTTAGATACAACTATTACTGCTATTGATGAAACATTAACAGAAATTAAAGGCTAATTAACATGAAACAAACTCCATGGATTGCCCCATCAATTCTATCAGCAGACTTCGCCCGCTTGGGCGAAGAAGTAACTGATGTGTTAGAAGCTGGCGCAGATATTATTCATTTCGATGTTATGGATAACCATTATGTAGAAAATCTGACCTTTGGCCCAATGATCTGTAAAGCACTTCGCAACCACGGCATCACTGCGCCAATCGACGTACATTTAATGGTTTCCCCTGTTGATCGTATGATTCAATCATTTGCAGATGCAGGTGCAACTTATATCACATTTCATCCAGAAGCATCTCTTCATGTTGATCGCTCTTTACAACTGATCAAATCTTTAGGTTGCAAAGCAGGTTTAGTATTAAATCCAGCAACACCTGTTCACGTTTTAGAGCATGTTTGGGATTATTTGGATATGATTTTAGTCATGAGTGTGAATCCTGGCTTTGGTGGTCAAAAATTCATCCCATCTGCACTTAATAAATTGGCAACTTTACGCAAAATGATCGATGACAGCGGAAAAAATATTCGTCTAGAAATTGATGGTGGCGTTAATGCTGATAATATTTCCGAAATATCTCGAGCTGGTGCTGATACTTTTGTTGCAGGAAGTGCAATTTTCACGCAAAATGATTACAAACAGATTATTAATAAATTAAAATCTAATGCAAGAATCGACTGATTTGTTTTTGTCATTTAGAATACAGTGATAATTTAATAAATACTAATTACGAGAAAACTATGAATATTACAGATCTATTAACATTTGTTGTAAAGTCAGGCGCTTCTGACTTGCACTTATCAGCTGGACTACCTCCCCTACTTCGTATTGATGGCGATATCACTAGAATCAATGCTCCTGCTATGGATAATGACGGTGTTTATGATTTAATCTATGGCATTATGAATGATACTCAACGCAGAACATTTGATGCGGAATTAGAAGCTGACTTTTCTGTAGATGTTCCTGGTCTTTCTCGTTTCAGGGTTAACGCCTTCCATCAAAATAGAGGCGTTGGCGCAGTATTTAGAACAATTCCTAACAACATCAAATCAATGGATGAGTTAGGAATGCCTGCGATCTTTAGACAGATGGTTTCTGTTCCTCGCGGTTTAGTTTTGGTGACAGGCCCAACCGGCTCAGGTAAATCTACAACATTGGCTGCGATGATTGACTACTTAAACAAGCATCATCCTTACCATATTTTAACGGTTGAAGATCCAATCGAGTTTGTCCATACACCTAGAAAATCGTTAATCAACCAACGTGAAGTACATAGAGATACATTATCATTTAATAATGCTCTACGTTCAGCACTTCGTGAAGATCCTGACGTTATTCTGGTGGGTGAGCTTCGTGATCTTGAGACTATCCGATTAGCATTAACAGCCGCTGAAACAGGTCACTTAGTGTTTGGTACTTTGCATACAACATCTGCCGCTAAAACAATTGATAGAATTATCGACGTATTCCCTGAAGGCGAAAAACCGCTAGTAAGATCAATGCTATCAGAATCACTACAAGCAGTTGTTGCACAAACACTTTTAAAGAAAAAAGGTGGTGGTCGAGTTGCTGCTTGGGAAATTTTAATGGGCACGAATGCTATTAGAAACTTAATTCGTGAAGATAAAATTGCTCAAATGTATTCTGCGATTCAAACTGGTCAATCTTTTGGCATGCAAACACTTGATCAACACTTGATGCAATTAGTGAAAGCGGGTATCATCGACGCCGAAACCGCGGCAAGTAAAGCTAAGAACCCTTCAGATTTTAGTTAATAGTCATATTGCATATTTTTTTCAAATAAGTATAATGACGTGTCTGTTTTTAAGGAGCTGCTTTTGCGTTCCTCAAAGAATTTATTTTATTGAAATAGGTTATTTTAATTATGAGTAAAGTTTGTCAAGTCACTGGTAAAGCACCTGCTGTTGGGAACAATGTTTCTCACGCAAACAATAAAACTCGCCGTCGTTTTTTACCAAATCTTCACTCACATCGTATTTGGGTAGAAAGCGAACAGCGCTTTGTAACATTACGCGTATCATCTGCTGGTTTAAGAACTATCGATAAGAAAGGTATCGATGCTGTTCTTACAGATATGCGCGCACGTGGTGAGAAAATCTAAGGAGCTTTATCGTGGCAAAAGGTATCAGAGAAAAAATCAAATTAGTGTCAACGGCTGAAACTGGTCATTTCTACACTACAACTAAAAACAAAAGAACAACTCCAGAAAAATTAGAGTTCATGAAATATGATCCAGTTGTTCGTAAACACGTTTTATACAAAGAAGCTCGTATCAAATAATATAGATACTGTATCTTTATAGAATTTTTATTAAGCAGCCGAAAGGTTGCTTTTTTATTTATATAAAGATGTATTTGATTTCTCTCTAGTTTGTGCTACATTCTAAACACATTCTTTACATACATATATAGTCTGTTAATTATGATAAAATTAGAACATATTTCTAAGTCGTACCCAAGCCCAAAAGGCTCAATTATTGCCCTTTCAGATATTTCACTGACTATTGAAGCAGGAGAAATATGTGGAATAATAGGTCATTCTGGCGCTGGTAAAAGCACACTCATTCGTTGCTTAAACCTATTAGAGAAGCCTACTTCAGGCGAGGTAATTTTAGACAATATCTCCCTAACCTCTTTAAGCAAAAAAGCACTAATGCATGAACGCAGAAAAATCGGCATGATTTTTCAGCACTTTAATTTATTTGACAGCCAAACAATTTTCAATAATATCGCCTTCCCGCTTAGATTAGAAAAACTACCTAAAAATAAAATAAATCAAAGGGTGAATGAATTATTAGAATTAGTTGGCTTGACTGACCATGCCAATAAATATCCAGCACAACTTTCAGGCGGACAAAAACAAAGAGTTGGGATTGCCCGTGCACTGGCAAATCATCCAAAAGTATTATTGTGTGATGAAGCAACTTCTGCACTTGACCCTCAAACCACACAATCAATTTTAGAATTACTCCGTGAGATTAACCAAAAGCTAGGATTAACAATCGTTTTAATCACACATGAAATGGAAGTCATTAGAAAGATTTGCCATAAAGTAGGGGTTATTCATGCAAGTAAAATTGTGGAATTTGGCCCAGTTGAAGATGTATTCTTAAATCCTCAACATGAAGTGACTAAAGACTTTATTCTAGATAATAGTCATTATGAGGAATTAAAGTCTCATCTAAAATCCAGCCCAATGAAAGATGCTAATCTTTATCAAATTACATATTCTGGTGAAGACTCATATCATCCACACTTAAGCGACATCATCAAAACAACTGGTATTCACTTCTCGATTTTGTCAGGCAACATTAGTTACATCAGAGATTTACCTTATGGCCAATTATTAGTTGCTTTAAGTGGCAGCGAAGATGTCCAAAAAAGTGCTCTGGCTAAATTTGCTGAGAAAAACATTCATACATTAGCAGTGACGTTATAATATTATGTATACAGATTTTAAACTCTGGGCTATTGATACCCTACAAAATTTAATCACTCCACACTTCCCAAAAATAAAAATTGCAATGCTTTGGGATGGTACAGAAGCAACTTTAAATATGTTGCTAGTTTCATGGTTTTTCACCACAGTTTTTGGGATTATGCTTGGAATAATTTTATATGCAACAAGCCCAAAACAACTCTTACAAAACAACCTCGTTTACCCAATTCTTTCGCTATTTACAAATATTCTAAGATCAATTCCATTCATTATCTTAATCGTATTTTTACTCCCTTATACAAAAAGTATTATGGGCACATCTTTTGGTGTTAAAGGTGCAATTTTACCACTCACTATTGGCGCCATTCCTTTCTACGCAAAACTTGTAGAAACTTCATTACGAGAAGTAGATAAAGGCATCATAGAAGCAGCCGTAAGTATGGGTACGCCAATACATAAAATTATTTTCTCGGTATTATTAAGAGAAGCTCGTCCAAGCATCATTGCAGGAGCGACAATTACAGGCATTATGCTGCTATCTTTTACAGCAATGGCTGGTGTCGTTGGTGCAGGTGGTTTAGGTGATTTAGCGATTCGCTATGGCTTTCACCGCAATCAAACAGAACTTGCAAATTTTGTACTCGTAATTATCATAGTCATGGCGCAGACAATACAGATCACAGGAGATCTATTCATGCGTAAATTGACACGTAAATAAATAATTATTCAACCATCAAACAGGAGTCAACATGAAAAAATTAGCATCAGTATTACTTCTTTCTACATTGCCATTTTTTGCAAATGCTCAAGAAAAAATCAAAGTAGCAGCAACACCTGTACCACATGCTGAAATTTTAGAATATGCACAAACTTTAGTCCCTAATGATTTGAACATTGATATCGTTGTAGTGACAGACTATGTTTTACCAAACCTTATGCTCAATGAAGGCGAAGTAGATGCTAACTTCATGCAACATCAACCATATTTAACTGAATTTAATAAATCTAACAATATGGACTTAATTTCTGTTGGCGGTATTCATTTAGAACCATTTGGCGGTTACTCTAAATCAATTAAAAACATCAAAGATCTTCCACAAAACGCAAAAATCGCCATTCCTAATGATGCTACAAATGGTGGTCGTGCGTTAATTTTATTACACAATAACGGTGTAATTACTTTGAATGACCCAACAAACATCCTTTCATCTTTGAATGACATCAAAGAGAACCCTAAAAATGTTTCATTTGTTGAACTAGAAGCACCAATGCTTGCTAGAACAATTGATGAAGTTGATTTGGCAATGATCAACACCAACTTTGCATTAGATGCTGATTTAAACCCACTAAAAGATGCTTTGATCATTGAAGATAAAAACTCTCCTTACGTTAATATCTTAGTTGTAAAACCTGAAAATGCGGATAAAGCAAACGTTAAAAAATTATTAGAAGTGTTAAATTCTGAGCAAATGCGCGATTTTATCAATAAAAAATACGAAGGCAGTATTTTCCCAGGCTTCTAAAAATAGATTGATTCAATATATTGAACACCTGAGTAGCAATTCATCTAAAATTAACTTTCAGGTGAATTACAAAATACAGTGAAGCAATATAATTTTTAGCGCATATAACCAAGCAGTGTCACAGCTGCTTTTTTAATTATATGCATCATTGACTTTTAAGCGCAAAAGCAAGATAATGTTGCGTCTTATATTGTTTAAACTATTGGTTAATTTGGAGAATACCTTTGGCAAACTCAGCTCAAGCAAAAAAACGCGTACGCCAAGCGGAAAAAAACCGTTTAGCGAACGCTTCATATCGTTCAATGACTCGTACTTATGTTAAAAAAGTATTGAAAGCGATTCAAGAAAATAACGTAACTGGTGCTCAAGAAGCATTGAAAAAAGCACAAGGCGTTTTAGACCGTGCTTCTAACAAAGGTTTGTTTCATAAGAAAACAACTGCACGTTTAGTAAGCCGTTTGAACGCAAGAATCAAAGCTATTGCAGCTTAATTCTTAAGTTTGAAAAAAGCCCTTTTAAAAGGGCTTTTTTAATGCCCATCAAAATCTTCTCATAAAAAAAGCTTCATTAAATCATAATGAAGCTTTTTTAACATAGATTACAGCCAGTAATTATTAAGCTAATTTACCGTGGCAATGCTTATACTTTTTACCTGAACCACATGGACAATCATCATTACGCCCTACAGTTGAATAATCAACGTTATCATCTGCAACTTCTTCATCAGCTGCTTCAGTATTACGTAAAATCCTAATACCACTGCCATCTGATTGACTTTCATCAACCAATGTTTCTACTGACTCTTCTGTCATTGGTGGCAACTCAATTTTCAAACGACTTAAATAAACAATTGTGTCGTAATAGATACGATCCAACATATGTTCAAACATTTCAAAAGCTTCTTTCTTATACTCTTGTTCTGGTCGTTTTTGAGCATATGCTCTCAACTGTATACCTTGACGTAAATAATCCATCGCAGCTAAATGATCTTTCCAGTTGTGATCTAACAATTGTAATAGAATATTTTTCTCAAAAGCTTTGAAGTTATCTTGATCTACAATTGATACTTCTTCATCTGAATTCGGCAATTTAACAAATTGCTTCTCATGATAAGCTTGCTTATTCATCGTAATCAAACGATCAATCAACATTTCGCCATCAAGATCGGGATTCTCTTCCAACCAATCTTCAACTTTCACATCCATGACGAAGTCACGAGATAGCTTCTCTTGAAGACCTTCCATATCCCATTGTTCTGGAAATGATTGCGGTGGAATATGCTTTCCAACCAATTCACGAAATACTGTTTCACGAATCGCATCTATCGCTGGACCAACATCATTCGCAGCTAAAATATCATCACGTTGCTGATAGATTACCTTACGCTGATCATTCGCCACATTATCGTATTGCAATAAATTTTTGCGCATTTCAAAATGATGTCCCTCAACTTTACGTTGAGCATTTTCAATAGAACGACTTATCCACTTATGCTCCAATGGAATTCCATCACCCATACCTAATTTTTTCATCATGTTATAAGCGGACGGAGAAGTAAAAATACGCATCAAGTTATCTTCTAAAGATAAGTAGAAACGAGAAGAACCAACATCTCCTTGACGACCAGCACGACCACGCAACTGATTATCAATACGGCGTGATTCATGACGCTCTGTACCAATAATGTGTAAACCACCTTGTTCTAAAACAAAGTCATGACGTTTTTGCCATTCTGCTTTTAACTCAGCACGTTCTTCTTCTGTCGCATTTGGATAATTTTCCATTTCCATAGAAAAGTTACCACCCAATACAATGTCCGTACCACGACCTGCCATATTTGTCGCAATCGTTACAGCACCAGGTTTACCAGCTCCACCAATGATATGCGCTTCACGCTCATGTTGCTTTGCATTCAATACTTCATGAGGTATACCTTTTTCATCAAGCATTTGAGAGATCAATTCTGAAACCTCTACAGAAGCTGTACCCACTAATACAGGCTGATTACTTTCACGGCATTTTTCGATATCTTTAATGATTGCTTCATACTTCTCTCTTTGCGTTAAGAAGATCAAGTCACCAAAGTCTTTGCGCTGAATAGTTCTATTGGTAGGAATAACAACAACTTCCAAACCATAAATTTCTAATAACTCTGGTGCTTCTGTATCAGCAGTACCAGTCATACCAGACAATTTATTATAAATTCTAAATAAATTTTGGAATGTAATTGAAGCCAAAGTTTGGTTTTCAGGCTTAATTTCTACACCTTCTTTTGCTTCAATCGCCTGATGCAAACCATCTGACCAACGACGCCCAGCCAATGTACGGCCAGTATGTTCATCAACAATAACAATTTCGCCATCCTTAATTAGATAGTCGACATCTTTTTTAAATAACTCATGGGCACGTAAACAGCTATCTAAATGATGATAAAGCTTAAGATTATTCGCATCATATAAGCTCTCACCTTCTTTCAATAATCCAGCTTGAATCAACAAATCTTCTGCGTGCTCATGCCCTGCTTCAGTTAGCAATACTTGGCGATCTTTTTCATTAATTGTGAAATCATTATCACCATTTTCATCTGCTTTTTTAAGATGTGGAACGATGACATTAATCGCTGTATAAAGCTCTGCAGTACCTTCTGCTGGCCCTGAAATAATCAAAGGCGTTCTAGCTTCATCGATTAAAATTGAGTCAACCTCATCGATGACTGCAAAGTTTAATGGGCGCTGAACTTTTTGCTCAGGATTAAAACTCATATTATCGCGAAGATAGTCAAAGCCGATTTCATTGTTTGTACAATAAGTAATATCACATTGATAAGCTGCTTTTTTCTCTGAAGGCGTTTGATCAGATATGATCACACCAACGGATAAACCCATCCATTTATATAATTGCCCCATCCACTCAGCATCACGCTTTGCCAAGTAGTCATTCACTGTAACCACATGAACGCCTTTACCTTCTAAAGCATTCAAATATACAGCCAATGTTGCAACTAACGTTTTACCTTCACCCGTACGCATTTCTGCTATTTTACCTTGATGAAGAACAATACCACCGATCATTTGCACATCGTAATGGCGCATACCCATTACACGGCTACTTGCTTCACGCAGTGTTGCAAATGCTTCAGGTAACAATTTATTTAAAGAAGTACCTTCTTGGATACGTTCACGGAATTTAGTCGTCTGTTGTTGTAGTTCTTCGTCAGACATTGCTTGCATTGTAGGCTCTAATGCATTAATTTGTTTGACGATTTTGAAAGCATCTTTAACCAATCGGTCATTTCGAGTTCCAAAAATCTTTTTTGCAATCGCACCAAACATGGCATTCCTTCTATATAGTAAAAATATAAATTAACGGGCTATTTTAACGTATTTTAACGTTAAAAAGAACTTAATGATGTGATACCCAATTATTTCTATGAATCAACTCTTCCGAGATCACATAGCCCAGTTTCTTAATGATGTCATTTGATGACGTTTTCAAGAGCAACTTTACTTCTTCAGAATTATAGTTACACAATCCTCTTCCAAGCTCATCGCCATTTTCATTGACACAAGATACTATATCGCCACGTTGAAATGATCCTTTGACATCGATCACGCCAATTGGTAATAAACTTTTTTTGTATTCGATCAATGCTTTTTCAGCACCTTGATCCACCACAACTTTCCCTAAAACATGCGCTTGATTTAATATCCAGCGTTTTTTAGCAGCCAAAGTCGTGTCTTCGGGCTGAAATTGCGTGCCTATTTCAGCACGTTCAGCAACTTTCAATAAGCCTTTTTCTGCTTTACCATACACAATATAAGTTTCAGTTCCTGAGGTCGCAGCCTTTTGTGCAGCCTTGACTTTAGTGTACATTCCACCTTTGCCTAAACTTCCGCCTTCAGGGCTCGCCATACTTAATAAAGCTGGATCCATAGCTTTTACCTTATGCAGTAGCTGAGCATCTGAATTTTTACGCGGATCTTTATTATATAGGCCATGTTGGTCTGTCAATATTATATAAGTATCAGCTTCAATCAAGTTTGCAACTAATGCGCCTAATGTATCGTTATCACCAATACAAAATTCATCATATGAAACAGTATCATTCTCATTGATTACAGGAATCACATTATGATTAATTAATGCATTCAAAGTTGCACGAATGTTTAAATAACGAGTTCGATCCAAGGCATCTTCATGCGTCAATAGAACCTGCGCTGCTGTTAATTGATATTTTTGTAGTGCGGTTTGCCAAGCTTCAACTAACTTTGCTTGCCCAACAGCAGCCGCAGCTTGTAGTTCGCTTAGCTCTGTCGGTCGCACGGTCCAATTCAGTCGCTTCATACCTGCTGCTACAGCACCTGATGACACAACAACGATTTTGTAGCCTTTCGACTGCAGTGTTGCGATTTGAGACGCATAATCATCCAGCAAAGTATAATCGATTCCTATACCGCCATTTGTGATCATTGCGCTGCCAATTTTAATTACCCAAAGAGTTTCTTTTTCCATACAATTCATATTATGATGTTCAGTTTAGAGCAAAATATTTGCACAAAATAAATTAAGGTTTGATGCGAAAGATTATCATAGCAAACTTACCGACCGTTGTTTTCATTTTAGAATGTTTAATTTAAAGGTGGTTTTAAAATGGCCCAAACGCTTTACGATAAATTATGGGATGCCCATGTTGTGCGTACTGAAGAAGATGGTACAGCATTATTATATATTGATAGACATATCATCCATGAAGTCACAAGTCCTCAAGCTTTTGAAGGACTGAGACTGGCTAATCGTGAGCTCTGGCGTAAAAATTCCATCATTGCAACACCTGATCACAATACACCAACAACACCTGGCTTTACTACGATTGATGACCCAATCTCTCGCTTGCAAGTCGATACACTCGATAAAAATGCACGCGCAGCTGGTGTAACTTACTTTCCTGTTGGTGATATTCGTCGTGGTATCGTTCATGTTGTAGGTCCTGAACAAGGCGCAACTTTACCTGGCATGACAGTTGTTTGTGGGGATTCACACACCGCAACTCACGGCGCATTTGGCGCATTAGCATTTGGTATTGGCACAAGCGAAGTTGAACATGTTATGGCGACTTGTTGCTTAGTCCAAAAAAAATCAAAATCAATGAATATCATCGTCGATGGTGACTTACCAAAAGGTGTCACTGCAAAAGACATCGTATTAGCGATTATCCGTGAAATTGGTACCGCTGGTGGTACAGGATATGCAATCGAGTTTTCAGGCAGTGCAATTCGTGCATTGTCTATGGAAGGTCGTATGACAATTTGTAACATGGCAATTGAAGCTGGTGCGCGCGTCGGCATGGTTGCCGTAGATGATACAACTTTAGAATTTGTGAAAGATCGTCCATTATCACCAAAAGGTGATATGTGGGATCAAGCAGTTGAATATTGGAGTACATTGCATTCAGATGAAGGTGCGCAATTTGATAAAGTTGTACGTTTAAATGCAGAAGACATCAAACCACAAGTGAGCTGGGGAACTAGCCCTGAAATGGTCGTTGGGATTGATGAGTTAATTCCTGATCCTGCTCAAGAACAAGATCCTGTTAAACGCACAGGCATGGAAAAAGCCTTGGCATACATGGATTTAAAACCCAATACAACTTTGGCTGACATTCCATTAACCAAAGTATTTATTGGCTCTTGTACTAATTCACGCATCGAAGATTTACGTGAAGCCGCGGAAATTGCCAAAGGCAAAAAAGTCGCGAGCAATATTCTTCAAGCAATGATTGTACCTGGCTCTGGTTTAGTGAAAGCACAAGCTGAAAAAGAAGGACTAGATAAAATTTTCTTAGAAGCTGGTTTTGAATGGCGTGAACCGGGTTGTTCTATGTGTTTGGCAATGAACAATGACAGACTAAGCCCTGGTGAACATTGTGCATCAACGTCGAACCGCAACTTTGAAGGCCGTCAAGGTGCAGGTGGACGCACACATCTAGTTAGTCCTGCAATGGCAGCAGCTGCAGCTATTGCTGGTCATTTTGTTGATATTCGAACGTTTAAATAATGAAATCAAATAAGTCTCTACAAATGTCTATTGTGTTTTATAGCCTGATCATTGCTGGAATTTGCGTGAGTTTAATCTACGCACCCAATCCAACAACAGCAGACATAAGCTTACATGCAATAGGCATTGTCTATTTCTCATTTTCTTTATATTTAAAAATTCGAAAAAGCATTAAAACTAAGGATATTCAATGAAAAAATTTACAACGCATAAAGGCATTGCTGTCGCAATTGACCGTCCGAATATTGACACCGATGCAATCATTCCAAAACAGTTTCTAAAATCTATTCAACGCTCTGGTTTTGGCGTGAATCTATTCGATGAATGGCGTTATTTAGATGTTGGCGAACCTGGTATGGATAATAGCCAACGTCCGTTAAACAAAGAATTTGCACTCAATCAACCTCGTTTTAAAGGTGCATCGATTTTAGTTGCTCGTGAAAATTTCGGCTGTGGCTCTTCTCGTGAACATGCTGTTTGGGCTTTAGATGATTATGGCTTCAGAGCTGTGATCGCACCAAGCTACTCAGACATCTTTTTTAACAACTGTTTTAAAAATGGTGTTTTACCAATTGTGCTTTCTGCAGAAGATGTTGATACAATTATCCAATTGATTAATCAACATGAAGGCCTTGAAATAGAAATCGATTTACCATCACAACAGTTAATCAGTAAACTAGACAATAAACCTTTGCATGCTCCATTCAATTTCAATGTTGATGAGTTCCGTAAATACTGTTTACTTAATGGTTTTGATGATATCGGTTTAACCCTTCAACATACCGATGATATTAAAGCTTATGAAGCGCGAATGAAACAGAAAACGCCATGGGTTTTTATGGATCATTCCCTATAATTTTATTTAACAACTTGTATATTTTATGAAAACTACTGAAATACGCCGTAAATTTTTAGACTTCTATATCTCAAAAGGACATACAGAAGTTTCCTCAAGCTCATTGGTTCCACATAATGATCCTACGCTTTTATTTACAAATGCAGGGATGAACCAATTTAAAGATCTATTTTTAGGATTGGAAAAACGTAACTATGTACGTGCCACATCCTCACAACGTTGTGTGCGCGCAGGCGGTAAACATAACGATTTGGAAAATGTAGGTTTTACAGCTCGTCATCATACATTTTTTGAGATGTTGGGGAACTTTAGTTTCGGCGACTATTTCAAGAAAGAAGCCATTGAATTTGCATGGGAATTATTAACCACAGTTTATGGTTTTCCGGGTGAAAAATTAACTGTAACGGTTTTCCATACAGATGATGAAGCATTCGCTATTTGGCGTGATGTCATTGGTGTTCCTGAAGATAGAATTATCAGAATCGGCTTAAAAGAAGATGGTAGCTCGGATAACTTCTGGCAAATGGGTGATACTGGTCCTTGTGGTCCTTGTTCTGAGATTTTCTATGATCATGGTGATCATATTTGGGGTGGCCCTCCTGGCTCTGCTGAAGAAGATGGCGATCGTTTCATCGAAGTTTGGAACTTAGTTTTCATGCAGTTTAATCGCGATGAAGCTGGTGTATTGCATCCATTACCAAAACCATCTGTTGATACAGGAATGGGATTAGAGCGCTTATCTGCTGTATTACAAGGCGTACATGACAACTATGAAATCGATTTATTCCAAGCGTTGATCAAATCAGCAGCACAAGCCACCAATACAACAGACTTAAAACATAGTTCACTAAAAGTTATCAGTGATCACATTCGTTCAGTATCATTCTTGATCGCTGACGGTGTTTTACCTTCTAACGAAGGTCGTGGCTATGTATTACGTCGCATTATTCGCCGCGCTATTCGTCATGGTTATAAGCTGGGTCAAAAAGGTATTTTCTTTAACTCAATCGTACCAACTTTAGCAGATGTAATGGGCGATGCTTATCCTGAATTGGTTGAAAAGAAAACTCACATTCAAGATGTCATCAAACAAGAAGAAATCCGTTTTGCCGAAACGTTAGAACATGGTTTAAAACTCCTTGAAGCAGACATCAAAGCATTGAATGGCACAAAAATCATCTCAGGTGAAACAGTATTCAAGTTGTATGACACTTATGGCTTCCCAGTTGACTTAACCAATGATATTGCTCGTGAGCAAGAATTAGAATTAGACATGCCAGGCTTTGAAGCGTGTATGGAAGAGCAACGTGCTCGCGCTCGTGCTGCAAATCAATTCAGTGCTGAAAAAACAGTAGCTATCGACTTAACAAAACCTGTTGAATTCGTTGGCTACACAGAAAATCATTTAGACACCATTATTTTAGAATTAGCGAAAGATGGTGAACTCGTAGATTCATTAGCAGAAGGCGATCAAGGAATTATCGTTTTAGAACGCACACCTTTCTACGCTGAATCTGGTGGCCAAGTCGGCGATCATGGTGCCATTACTATCGGTGATAACTTATTCATCGTTGAAGATACAAAAAAACAAGGGGATGCAGTTCTTCACTTTGGTCATGTATCTAAAGGTTCATTCAAAAAAGCTGCAACTGTGCACGCAAAAATTGATGAGCAATATCGTGATGATATCCGTAAAAATCACTCTGCGACACATTTATTGCATAAGGCATTGCAAGATATTTTAGGTGGACACATTGAGCAGAAAGGTTCTTTGGTAACTTATAATCGTTTGCGCTTTGACTTTTCTCACAATGCACCAATCTCATTGGAAGTGTTGCAAGAAATTGAACGTCACGTAAATGCTGCAATCATTGCAAATAGTGCTGTAGAAATCGAAGTAATGCCAATTGATGAAGCTAAAGCAAAAGGTGCAATGGCTTTATTCGGTGAAAAATATGGTGATAATGTACGCGTTGTAGAGATGGGTCATTCATTAGAGCTCTGTGGTGGTACTCACGTTTCTCGCACTGGTGATATTGGGCAGTTCAGAATCATTCAAGAAACAGGTATTGCGTCAGGTGTTCGTCGTATTGAAGCAGTGACAGGCTTGCATGCATTAGCAATGGTTCAAGAACATGTACGTTTGATCGTTGAATTATCAGATGCATTAAAATCAACACCTGAGCAATTAATCACTAAAATGCATCAAACTTTGAATGATCTAAAATCAACAGATAAAGCATTGCAACAGGCTAAATCAAAATTAGCTTTAGCAGCAAGTGATGAAATTTTGGCACAAGCGAAAGAAATCAATGGTGTAAAAGTAATCATCGCTCACGTTCCTGAAGTTGAAACCAAATTATTGCGTGAATTGGCAGATAAATTACGCGATCAATCACAAGGTATCGTACTTTTAGGTTCTACATTTGATGAAAAAGCAACATTAGTCACTGCTATCGAAAAATCATTAACGGCGAAAGTAAAAGCGGGTGATTTAGTAAATATTGCCGCTGCGATTGTTGGCGGAAAAGGTGGTGGTAGACCAGATTCAGCAACAGCTGGTGGACAAGATGCTTCAAAAATCAACGAAGCATTAGAAGCTGCAAATACTTGGGTCATTACTCAGCTATAAACTCACCATTTAATTAAACGGCCTATATCAACTCAAGCAACAATTTAATCAGTTGCTTGGGTTTTTTATTTTAACGGCCTCACAGAGAGATTTAATAATGAATTACTCACTTCTCCTTCCTCTGGGAGCTGTCATCATCTGGGCGATGAATTCTATCGTCAGTAAAATGAGCGTTGGTTTAATTGAACCATACACAATTTCATTCTATCGTTGGGTATTAGCATTTATTGTTCTAACACCCTTTGTCATTAAAGTCGTTATTAAAGAATGGAGTGTCATTAAAAAGAATCTACATAAACTCTTTGTTCTAGGCTTTTTAGGCATGATGATCTATCAAGTCTTTATTTATGATGCTGCAAAAGAAGTAACAGCGACAACGATTGCTATTTTTCTGGCATTAGTTCCTTTGATGACCATTATACTGAGCCTATTCATACTCAAAACTAAGTTTTCTTATTCGTTATTAGTCGGATTTTTAGTCTCGTTTTTCGGTGTCAGTTACTTAATGACAGAAGGCGCTCCATTATCATTATTAGAAATAGGACTTGGGAAAGGCGAAATCTATCTTTTTCTCGCCTCATTAGCATACTCCTTATACGGCATTCTAATTCGTAAATGGGTATTACCAATTAGCACATGGAGCTCTTTATACATGCAGATTCTTTCTGGTGCAATCTGTTTATTACCATTTTTCCTAAATACGGAAAATACTGATATTACGATAGAAAACTTGCCTTTAATTATATTTGCTGGCATTCCTGCATCGATCTTTGCGCCCTTATTATGGATGAGAGGATTAGAACATTTAGGTCCGAACAAGTGCGCCCTATTTTTAAATCTATCTCCAGTATTTACAGCAATTTTTGCTGTTATTATCTTTAAAGATCATATCTCCGCAAGCTTAGTCATAGGTGGAAGTTTAGCTTTACTTGGCGTGCTCATTGCTCAAGGCTTTACACTCAAAAAAATCTTCAATATGAGTAAATAATATTTACCTAATAATAAAAAACGGGAGAAATCTCCCGTTTTTATCAAAATACTTGAATAGCTTTATGCGTATTTAATCACAACTTTCATAGCCTTCTCATCAGCTGCGTTTTTGAAAACCTTATAAGCATGCTCTAAGTCATTAAATGCAAACTCATGAGTAATCATTTTAGATAATGGTAATTTTCCAGCACAGCAAGTTTTTAACAACATATCGGTTGTATTAGCATTGACTAATCCTGTCGTAATTTTCAAGTTTTTAATCCAAAGCTTTTCCAATGCAAAACTTACTGCTTGCCCATGAACACCAACGTTCGCAATATTGCCGCCTTCTTTCACAATATGCTGACAAACATCCCAAGTTTCAGGAACACCCACAGCCTCTATAGCACAATCAACACCACGACCATTAGTAAGTTTCAAAATCGCTGCGATAGGTTCGCATTTACTGGAATTAATGACGGTTGTCGCCCCCATATCCAATGCCATCTCTAAGCGATTTTCATCCATATCTACCACAACAATTTCACTTGGTGAATATAATTGAGCAGTCAATAATGCAGCCATACCAATTGGCCCTGCACCAATAATTGCAACGGTATCACCTGGTTTAACATCACCATATTGAACACCTATTTCATGCGATGTTGGTAAAGCATCCGATAATAAAACAGCAACATCTTCACCTAAATTATCTGGCAGATGATAGAGAGATGTATCCGCAAATGGTGTTCGCACATATTCAGCTTGTGTGCCGTCAATCATATAACCCATGATCCATCCGCCACCATTTAAACAATGGGCATTCAATTGTTTTTGACAGTTCTCACATGTACCACAACGACTCACGCAAGATATGATGACTTTATCGCCCTTTTTAAATTTTTTAACTGCACTGCCCACTTCTTCAACAATGCCAATACCTTCATGCCCTAAAATACGACCATTAAAGCCACCTGTTTTTTCTTTCGCTTTATCTGCAATTTCAGGATTCTTACCTTTCATAATTCCCAGATCAGTCCCACAGATAGTCGTTGTTGTTAACTTAATAATTGCATCTGTCGGCTCTAAAATTGTTGGTACTGGGCGTTCTTCAAATCTCAAATCATTTTCGCCGTAGTAAACCATCGCTTTCATCGTATCTTTCATATCTACCTCTTTTATATTTATTTATTCTATTTCGATATTACATAAAATAATCGATTTTATATATATAACGAATAATAAGACTAATAACAATAATAGTTTTATTAATTATTAGTTTTAACATTAATAATTTACAAGAATATGACAATTGATTGAATGTTTTTTACACAACATAAAAATGAAGCAATATTCAAAAATCCATCATTACCTATTGATAAATATAATAATTATCCACTAAAAGCATTTATAGATTCAATAAATGGAATCATTCGCAATAAATATTCATTTGACTATTTGTTCTATTTGACAATAATTATCATTTGATACTGATAACCATTGCTTCTATTTTTAAGGAAAATCATGCGACATTATTCAAATCAGCTTATATTCAAACGTAGTTTAGTTGCTTGTGCGGTTTTTGCTTTATTATCTCCTCTCTCTTTTGCTCAAGAAGAAGTCATTACTGATAATGAAACAATCGATGAACTAGAAAATTTCTCACCTGAAACATCAGCCATTGATCTATCTAAAGTCGTAGTCACTGCTGGTGGTTTTAGTCAAGAAATCAAAAGTGCACCTGCTTCTATTTCTGTTGTGAGTAAGGCTGAGTTAGATAATGCACCCTTTCGCGATGTAACAGACGCTTTAAAAGATGTACCTGGTGTTGTGATTACAGGTGGTGGTGCATCACAAGATATTAGTATTCGCGGTATGGCACCACAATATACATTGATGATGGTTGATGGTAAGCGCCAAAACTCACGACAAACTCGTCCTAACAGCGATGGCTCAGGCATTGAACAAGGATGGATTCCACCATTAGCTGCAATTGATCGTGTTGAAGTTGTGCGTGGTCCAATGTCTTCACGTTATGGTTCCGATGCTATGGGCGGCGTTATTAATATTATTACTAAAAAAGTCTCTGATAAATGGGGCGGGAATGTTCGCACAGATTACACAGTGCAACATGATTCCGATGAAGGCAGTACAAACAATACAGAATTCTATCTAACAGGCCCAATCATCAAAGAAATGCTTGGATTACAAGTTTATGGTAAATATTCACATAGAGAAGAAGATAAAGTCATTGATGGTAATCCTGAACAAAATATTCAAAACATTGGTGGTAAATTAACTTTTGTACCCGTCAAAGGCCAAACTTTTCAATTAGATTACTCTGCCGGATTCCAAAAAAGATTATGGCATGCGGGCGCATCTAAAGATTCATCTTCTGACAATAAATACAAAAGAAACAATGGTTCTTTAAGATATACCGGCGAATTTGATAACGGAATTATCGCAGATTTAATTTTATCCCATGAAAAAAATAACAACTATACTCGTAATATGATTGTTAAGAACACTGAGGTAAATGGTAATGTGATTATCCCGATTGGTACTCATACCATTACAGTTGGCGCACAATATCTAGATGAAAAGCTTTCAGATAATAATAATAAATTAAATGTCTCGACCAATAACATTGATCGTAAAAGCTATGCATTTTTTATAGAAGATGAATGGTGGTTATTGGATAATTTTGCTCTAACTGCTGGTGTTAGATACGATCATGACGATAATTATGGTAGCCATATTTCACCAAGATTATATGGTGTTTGGAATATTGATGAAGCATGGACACTAAAAGGTGGTATTTCAACCGGTTATAGAACACCTTCTATCAGACAAGCCGTTGCTGATTGGGGACATGGCACAGGTGGCGGCCGAACCAATGGTGTAATTTTGGGGAATCCAAACTTAAAACCAGAAAAATCTACCAACTATGAAATTGGCATTAATTTTGCACCGAATGATAATGTAAATATTAATACAACAGTCTTCTATACAAAATTCAAAGACAAGCTACAAAATATTGAATTATGCCGCTCACCTGACTATTCGGGTAAATATAATGCAGCTGTTGATGATAAATGTGTTGCGCCTAATGGTAATAAATTCTATTTCATTCAAACCAACGAAAACATTGATAATGCAACTTTAAAAGGTGTTGAATTATCTGCTCAATGGCGTCCAATCGACACTTTGATGTTATCCACTAGCTACACTTTCACAAAAACAGAACAAACAAGTGGCGCACATAAAGGTGCTCCTTTAAATCGTATTCCTAAGCACTTATTAAACATCGGTGCAGATTGGCAATTTACACCACAAGCAAACGTATGGGTAAAAGCTAATTACAGAGGAAAAGAGACCTCATTATCACGTCAAGGTGCAGCGGGTACAACATATCCAAGTTATACAATGGTGGACATTGGTGGCTCATATAAATTTGATGATCGCACAAGCTTCTTCGCGGGTGTTTATAATGTGACCAACAAGAAAATTGAAACCGACAACTACGGTAAAAGATTAGAAGGTCGTCGTTATTGGGTTGGCGTCAGCGTTGATTTTTAATTTGAATCCTATATAAATATAAAGCGCTAATCATAGCGCTTTATATTTTTTATACCATTCCTGCTTTACCTTCCCAAAATCCAGAACATTCATTCTGATGTAATAGGATGCTTTCAGGTGCTATTTTATTATTAATAACATCACTGTATTGCTGAATCGTATCGATAATATTTTCATCTAATGCTGATAATCGGATAATATCCACCAAAGAATTCAGCTCTTCATATTTAGGGATCAAGTTATAACAAAGCCCACTTTGCATTTGAATACCATTCATTGTAAAAATGCGTTCATTTTCTTGGGTATAAACCGCTTTGCCTGCAGGATCATCGACACATGCAATTTCACAATCAGCTTTATCACGTCCCACATGACGAGCCGTAAAACAGCGCGCAGAATAAGATAATGGTAAATGACCATAGGCTAAAATTTCTTTTTCAAATTTATTCCATATATGTAACTCTTCACAAGCTTTTTTAATGTCCTGTAGCCATTCGAACGATAATTCAACAGGAAAGCACCAACGTTTCATACCATTTCTAAGCATGACTGAAAGAGCTTCTGCATTGTATAAATTCAAAGCATGACCCGCTATAAAAGGTAATTTAGCCTCCACACACAAGTTAATTGCTGAAAAATCATTCACTTCTATTGATAAATCACCATTACTAACAACTTTTTTTACATCTAATAATTTTGATGGACTATCCACTAATGCCAGTGAAGTTAAAATCACTTCTTTTCCCATCTCTTGAAAGCTATTACCGATTTCTAACCAATCTTCTAATAATAATTCTTGGCGTTTTGAGCAAACCATCTCACCTAAATAGACAACATCAATGTCACTATTTTTTACTTGATCATAAAAATCATAAACACGATTTCTTTTCCAGCAATATAAAATTGGACTTAAAGATAATTTCATACATTCTCCCTATTGCCATTTACGATTATAAGCACCCAACGTTGTTTGTTTACCTTCTGAAATTTCATTAAGTGCTTGCTCCCACTGTTCTTTAACTTGAAACTCTGTTGGTAATCGTTGATAAAAATCGATGGCTTCTCGCCAAGTTTTCGCAACCTTAGCAACATAGGCAGGACTTCTTTGTCGCCCTTCTATCTTGACTGATGCAATGCCCATTTTGAAAAAATCAGGAATCAAAGAAATAGTATTTAAACTCGTTGGCTCTTCCATAACGTGGGATAAACCGCCTTCCACTTGAAAGCGCCCTTTGCATAAAGTTGGATAACCAGCATGTTCATCAGCAGTGAATCGATCAATTAACACATTGTTTAAACGAGTTTCTTTCCCACCATTTTCAATCTCTCGCCATTCAACAAATTCAGCAGGCGAACAAGCACCTGCAGTATTTGGTGATTTTCCTGTCATATATGAAGACAAATAGCATCTACCTTCAGCCATAATGCATAAACCACCAAAAGCAAATACTTCTAAGGGAACAGGAGACTCAGCACTGAGTTTTTTCACCTGATGAATTGGCAATACTCTAGGAATAACAATACGTTTAACGCCAAATTCGCGCTGATAAAATTTAATTGCCTCTACATTGGTCGCAGATGCCTGTACTGATAAATGTATCTCCATCTGAGGGTATTTATTTGCAACATAATCCAAAGTCGCAATATCTGCCAAAATCAATGCATCAACACCTTCACCGACTGATCTATCAATGGCACTTTTCCAGACATCAAAAGAAGATGGATTCACAAATGTATTAATCGCAACATGTAATTTTTTGCCAAAGCTTTTAGTTATTTTTACAGCTTCTTGTAATCGTTTTTCTGTAAAATTTAATCCCGGAAAATGGCGAGCATTTGTTTCATCTTTTAATCCGATATACACAGCATCTGCGCCATTTTCAAATGCAATTTTCAAAGCAGGCAAATTTCCTGCTGGACATAATAATTCCATAACATCTCATTTATGATTAAGGTCAAAACGTTACTAAGATAGATTGTTTACAGTATGTCTGTTTTGATTGGAATCAATTTTGAGGACATTATGCAAATACCCATTCAACTTTCAAAAAAACTACCAGATGTATTGCCGGTATTGTGTAAATACCAATTAAAGATAATGCCGAATAAATTAAAGATTCAATTAATTAATAGAGCTATGAATCATTTTTTTAAAGATGCTATACAGGAAGGCGAATTAGATTTTCTGACCAATAAAAGCTTTCAAATTAATGTTGAAGACTTAGACTATTCAACAACGATAACGATCAAAAATAATCAATTAATTGCATCGAATAACCTTAATAAAGCTGATGTTATTTTAAAGTCTACATTTAATCCTTTAGTGTTATTAATCTCAAGGAAAGAAGATCCTGATACATTATTTTTTAATCGCGCATTAGCCATTGAAGGCAATACAGCTTTAGTTCTAGAAATTAAAAATTGGCTGGATAGTTTAGATTTTGATTTATTACCAAAACCTATGCAAAAAATATTGATTAGCTACAGTAATTTAATTTAGCCATAAAAAAATCCCGCAATGCGGGATTTATATTTTCATAACGAAGTTATAATACCAATTCGCCAGACCAAATTTTGCCGATAACCTCTAAAGTTTGATTTACACCTTCCCTAGCTGGCTTACGTCGTACCGATGTATAAGCAATAATGTGCCCATCTTCATAGTTTGGACTCGCTGTTGCATATACCCAATAATAGCGACCATCTTTACGAAGATTTTTTACAAATCCACGCCAAGGTTTACCTGACTCAATAGTATCCCAGAGATCTTTAAAAATAACCGGTGGAACATCTGGATGTCGTAAAATTGAATGTGGTGACCCCACCAATTCTTCTTCCGTCCATGCTGACATATCAACAAATGCCTGATTAGCATGTGTAATAATCCCACGAGTATCGGTTCTTGATACGATGAGGCGACCATCTGGATAAGGAACTTCTTCGTCTACAACATAAATTTTACGTTGAAATCCTTCATAATACGTTAAAGTTTTCTCTTCATACTGCGTAACGCCATCTGGTAAATCAGAAAGTTCCATATTGGGTGGAATTTTATAGTTTACATTGCTGTCCATAGATGATTCCTTATTATTTGTAAATTATTTCATTATCTTATGTCATACGTATCGCTAGCAAAAATGCGAATTCTTACCTATCTTACACTGTTATTCTATAATCGATAAATTTTTCCTGTAACTATATGCTGAATTTTTGTGGCTTGAGGTATACCCCCCAAATCACCTGCTACAACACCTTTAACTTTAGAAGATGAAAATTGTAATGCATCTTCTAATTGTAGTATAGCAGGCTCACCTTGAACATTTGCACTGGTTGAGATTAATGGACTTTGTAGCCCTTCACATAAAGCTCTGGCAATGGGATGAGTTGTTAATCGTACGGCTAAATCTGGAGAGTCGCCTGATAAAATATCAGGACATAAATCTGTTCTAGGCAATAACCAAGTATGATGAAAACCAAAATCTAAGGTCTTCATCATTTCTTGTTGCTCATTAGACAATGGCATAATCCAATCTTGCAATCTTTCCAAAGAATCAGTCAATACTATTAATCCTTTAGTAAAAGGGCGACCTTTAATTTCACAGATCGCTCTCGCCAACTCTTCATTTCTAGCATCAGCACCAATTCCATAAACACCTTCTGTTGGATACAGAATAATTTCTTGGCTTTTTAGTGCTGAGACACCTTCTTCAATAGTTAGTAGTTTTGTCATAATCTTTATACAAATAAGTAGTTACCAATATAGTACAAGCTAAATGCTAATATAATTGAGACTGGTAAAGTTAAAACCCATGCCATCAAAATACTGCGAACAGTTGCAGCTTGAAGCCCTGATTTATTTGCAACCATAGTACCTGCCACAGCACTTGATAAGATATGAGTCGTTGATACAGGTAAACCTAAATAACTCGCTGAAGCAATCGAGACACCTGCAGTGATCTGAGCACTCATACCTTGCGCATAAGTCATATCTTTTTTACCAATTTTACCACCGACTGTTTCTACAACTCTTCTCCAGCCAATCATAGTACCGCAACCTAGTGCCAAAGCAACTGCCATAATGACCCAGATAGGTGCGTATTGAGTTGTTTTTGTTAAGTCTTTAGAAATACTTTTATATGTTTGACGATCTTCTTCTGATACTTCAGACGATTTTTCTAATTTTTTAGCAACATTACCCAAACATAATACTTCATTACGAACCAACCATCTTTGATCAACAGTTAATTCATCATAACTAGAAATACCATTTAATAAGCCTGATAGCTTTTGAGCATGTTGTACCATTTCTGATGGCTCACAACTAAATAAAGTATCTTGTCGTTCTGTTGGTGCTGGAAATAGCTTTTTCATTAATTCTTCATTTTTATTGTATGAAGTAATAATTAATTCAGCAGCAACTTTTGTTTGCTGAATGTCATAAACGTTAGAGCTCATATTTACAACATATTGTGCAGGAACAATACTGAATAAAACCAACATTAATAGACCGATACCTTTCTGCCCATCATTTTGACCATGAGCAAAACTCATGCCCATTGCAGAACAAACTAAGCAAAAGCGCGGCCAAAATGGAGGTCTTTTTTTCTTTTCAATATTATGACGAATGTGCGGTGTTTTATGAATATTACTCTTTGGCTTCCATTTCAATAATACTAATAAAAACAATCCAGCTAAACCACCACCAATAAGTGGTGACAGCAACAATGAGAAAAATACATCATAAGCCTTCGCCCAGTTAACACCCTCAACCAAAGAGCCGTGTTCAATCAGAGCATTTGCAAGACCAACGCCTAAGATAGAACCAATTAAAGTATGAGAACTTGACGCAGGAATGCCAAAAAACCATGTGCCTAAATTCCAAATTAAGGCGGCAATTAATAGTGAAAATACCATTACCAAACCTTTAGTTGATTGTGCAGTTGCCAATAACTCCATTGGCAATAAGTTTACAATTGCATAAGCAACAGCTAAACCACCTAGCACAACACCTAAAAAGTTAAAAATTCCTGAAAGAAAAACAGCCATTCCTGGCTTCATAGATTTTGTAAAAATTACAGTTGCTACTGCATTGGCTGTGTCGTGAAAACCATTAACAAACTCAAACGCTAAAACAAGCCCGACAGAAAATAACAACATTACAATAATGTACCAGTCAAGCCCATTAAAAAATTCAGCAAACATAAAAAAAGCTCTTTCAAATTACGAAGGAGCTATTGTAATACAAAATTGATTTGAAGTTTAGCGCATTGTGACCAATTCTTCGGCTGAAGTTGGATGTAAAGCAACTGTATCATCAAAATCTTGCTTCGTAGCGCCCATTCTTACGGCTACCGCAAAGCCTTGTAACATTTCATCTACTTGTGGCCCTATCATATGAACACCGACAACTTTTTGCTCATCGCCGACAACAACTAATTTCATTGCTGTCTTCACTGGGTTAGGTGTAAAACTTGAATACATCGAAGTGAATGATGTTGTATAACATTTTACTTTTTCATATTTAGCTTCAGCTTCTTTCTCTGTTAAACCAACTGTTCCAATCGGCGGATGCGAAAACACAATGCTCGCAATATTTTCATATGGTAAGTGACGACCTTCTTTTCCACCATATAAACGGTCAGCTAAACGACGTGCCGCAGCAATCGCTACAGGTGTTAAAGGATATTGCCCAATAATATCACCCAATGCAAAAACACCTTTTACATTCGTTTCTTGGTATAAATCAACAGGAATTACACCATTTTCTTCTACTTTAATAGAAGTATTTTCTAAACCAATATTATCGGTATTTAAATCACGACCAATCGCCCAAATCACCAAATCAACTTCTGTTCTGCCATGATTAGATACCACAACATAACCATTTTCAGTTTTTTCAATTTCAGTAATGGTTGAATTAGTATGAAAAGATAAGTTTTTCGTGAGCTCTAATTTCAATTCATCCGTGACAAAGTGATCAAACTCTCTTAAAACATTTTCTTTACGACAGAATAAATGTGATTCAGTGCCTAAACCTTGCATTAATTGTGCTATTTCTACAGCAATATAACCCGCACCAATTACAGCAATACTTTTGGGCTGTGTTTCTAGTGAAAAGAACTCATCAGAAGTAATGCCATATTCAGCACCTTTAACATCTGTAGGAACGCGAGGACGACCACCTGTTGAAATAACAATATGATC
This sequence comes from uncultured Wohlfahrtiimonas sp., assembly GCA_947631095.1. Classification (GTDB taxonomy): domain Bacteria; phylum Pseudomonadota; class Gammaproteobacteria; order Cardiobacteriales; family Wohlfahrtiimonadaceae; genus Wohlfahrtiimonas. The sequence goes on along the minus strand of CANRJX010000013.1, from coordinate 6,345 downwards.
AGCAGTATAACGTTGACCGTTCACTTCAATCGTATGATCATCAACAAACTTAGCAGCACCTTCTAGATAATCTATTCCTAAAGATTCAAGATAACCACCATACCAGTTAGTAATTCCACCGATATAGTTATCTCTTTTTTCTTTGAGCGTTTCCCATGAGAATGATTTGAAATCCACATCAAACCCATAACCAGAAGCATTGTGAATCGTATCTGCGACATGTGAGGCGTTCCACATAATTTTTTTTGGAACACAACCAACATTCACACATGTTCCGCCAACCACGCCTTTTTCAATGACTAAACATTTCGCACCATAACTTACAGCGCGTTCAACAACAGAAATCCCTCCTGAGCCAGCGCCAAGAGCAATTACATCATATTTCATTACTTGTCCTTTTATTTTGGATGATATGTTTGGAATAATGGGACAACTTCTATAACACCCGAAACACTACGCGCCTTATCAATCACAGGTTGCATTTCTGATGTTTTCAATAATCCCATCAAATAAACAATTCCACGCTCAGTGACCACCTTTACATTTCCAGCATAAAAATCTGGTGAGATAGTCAATAATGCAATTTCACCTTTCACTTTCGCAGTTAAAAAGGCATCTTGTGAGCGTTCACTAAATGTTGAAGGTGGTGCAATCACTAATTCGTTATAAACATGTGTTACACCATTAATTTGTTTAACTTTGTCTTCTAAAGTCAAACCAATTTCACGGGTATACACTTCACCAGCCAATAAAACAACACCGTTATAACTTACTTTATTAATGTAGTTTTTTGAACCATCTGGCAAATCACTCACAATCTTATCGATCTGAATTTCAATTTCTTGATCTTTAACAATAACTGAATTTGGTCTACGATCTGCCATAATTGCACCAGTTGTGCCTACAGTGCCAAATACCAGTAAAGGAGCACAACCAGATAAAGGTAAAATTAATAGTCCAAACAATATTGCAATAAGCTTTTTTGATTTCATACTCTTCCTGCAGTTATGCGATTAAGAATTTTTTCAACTTTGCCATCGCCTGAGCTTCAATCTGACGAATACGCTCAGCGGACACAGAATATTCACTTGCTAACTCATGCAATGTTGGTTTTTTAGTTTCATCAATTTCCATCCAACGACGCTGAACAATATCGCGACTACGCTCATCCAAACTATTCAACGCATTTGACAAAGCTTCCATACTTTTTTGCTCTGTGTCATCTTGTTCAACTTTAACTGATGGATCCATTGTTTCATCAGCTAACCATTCTGATGGTGAATAGTGTTCATTATCATCATCACTTGTTGTTAAATCAAATGAAACGTCACTTGAAAATAATCGTGACTCCATTCGTTTTACTTCATCAACGCTCACATTTAAATCTGAGGCAATATTTTCAGCTTCATTTTCATTCAACCAACCTAAAGACTCTTTAGAAGAGCGTAGATTAAAGAATAATTTGCGTTGAGCTTTAGTCGTGGCGACTTTAACAATACGCCAATTGCGAATAACAAAGTCATGTATTTCTGATTTAATCCAATGCACAGCAAAAGAAATTAAACGAACGTTATAGCTAGGATCAAAGCGTTTGACTGCTTTCATCAAGCCAACATTTCCTTCTTGCACTAAATCTACCAATGGCAAACCATAGCCAGAGAATCCTTTTGCGATATGCACAACAAATTTCAAATGTGCCAATACTAATAATTGAGCAGCTTGTATATCATTTTTTTCTATTAAACGTGTGGCTAATTCTTTTTCTTCTTCTGCACTTAACGTTGGTATATCTGCGATTGCAGAAGCATACGCACTGAAGTCATCACTAACAGCAGGTAATGAATTAGCTCTTAGAATTAAAGATTGATTCATTTTTAAAACCCCCTAAATTTTGAGAAGTTATTATAGCATAAATCACACAAATATGATCCATTCTCATCTTCTTATACATAATATCCATTGTATAAGTATAGTCAATAATTACATTTTTTGATAAGATCAATCGTTAAAACAAATAATTTTCTTTCGAGAAAAATTTGCATAAATAGACATTTCTGGAGGATTCATGACCGACGATAAGGTTAAAAAAGAAGCAGATTTTAGACAAGCAGCACTAGATTATCATCATTATCCAAAGCCAGGAAAAATCGAAGTAATCCCTAGTAAACCTGTGAGCGATCAACGCGATTTATCTTTAGCTTACTCTCCTGGAGTTGCGTATCCTTGTGAGGAAATTAAAAAGAATCCTTTAGCTGCTTTAGACTATACAGCTAAAGGTAATTTGGTTGCTGTAATTTCAAATGGCACTGCTGTATTAGGCTTAGGTAACATTGGTGCATTGGCTGGCAAACCAGTCATGGAAGGTAAAGGCGTTCTATTTAAAAAGTTTGCTGGCATTGATGTCTTTGATATTGAAGTGGATGAACAAGATCCACAAAAATTCATTGAAGCTGTGGCAACTTTAGAGCCAACTTTTGGCGGCATTAACTTAGAAGATATCAAAGCACCTGAATGTTTTGAAATTGAAACAGAGTTAAAAAAGCGCATGAAAATTCCAGTATTCCATGATGATCAGCATGGAACGGCGATTATCGTTGCCGCAGGAATCATGAATGCATTAAAACTTGTGAATAAACCGATTGAAGAAGTTAAACTTGTTACTAGTGGTGCTGGTGCAGCTGCTTTAGCATGTTTAAATATGTTGGTATCTATAGGTTTGAGACGTGAAAATATTTTAGTTTCAGACATTGATGGCATCATTAATACTCGTCGTGCCGAAGAAACACTGAACAAATACAATAAGATTTATCAGCAAGATACTCCACACAATACGCTGGCTGAAGCAATAGTGGATGCTGATATCTTTTTAGGCTTATCAGCTCCTCGTGTTTTAACTCAAGATATGATTAAAACAATGGCGCCGAACCCTATCATTTTTGCTTTAGCAAATCCTGAGCCTGAGATTCGTCCGGAATTGGCTTTAGAGGTTCGCCCAGATGCAATCGTTGCAACAGGCCGCTCTGACTACCCTAACCAAATCAACAATGTATTGTGCTTTCCATTCTTATTCCGTGGTGCTTTAGATTGTGGCGCAACTGAAATTAACGAAGAAATGAAAATAGCATGTGTAAATGCTATTGCACAATTAGCGCAAGAAAGCGCAAGTGTTAACGTTTCTCCTCGCAAGAGCCAAACAGCTCATTTTGGAAAAGAAAGCATCATTCCAAAACCTTTTGATTCTCGTTTAATCATTGAATTACCGATCGCTGTTGCTAAAGCAGCGATGGCATCGGGTGTTGCAACTCGCCCAATTCAAGATATGGATGCATATCGTGAACAACTCACTTCATTGGTATATCGTTCTTCAATGATTATGAAGCCTCTATTTGAAGAAGCTAAACAAAACTATCGTACGATTGCGTATGTTGAAGGTGAAGATGAACGCGTATTACGCGCTGTACTAACGATACATCATGAACAATTAGCCAATCCTGTATTAATTGGTCGTGCGGATGTTATTCAAGCAAAATTAAAAGAGCTATCGATTAATCTTCCGACAAAAGTATTGTCAGCATCTGACACTATTTCTCGTACAACTCGTGATTATGTACAAATTATTGATTATCGTACGCCACCGTATTTAAATGAATGTCATAAAGCATACTATGCAAAAATGGCTCGTAAAGGTTTGACCTCTGATTGGGCCTATCATCGTTTGCAAATGCGCCCAAATATCCTAACAGGAATACTGCTAGACCAAGGTTACATTGATGGTATCGTTGCAGGAATCTTGGGGCAATATCAAAACCATTTAGATCACTTAATGGATACAGTTGGATTGAAAAATCCTAATCGCATACCTTCTGCTGTAAGTATTTTATTATCTCAAGAAGGTCCTTTATTCTTCACTGATACACATGTAAATGTGGATCCAACTGCTGAAGAATTATCAGAAATTGCAATCTCTGGTGCAAAAATTGTTGAACGTTTTGGTTTAAAACCAAGCGTTGCTTTAGTTTCTCACTCTAACTTTGGTTCAGCAAATACTACCTTCTCAATCAAAATGCGTGAAACTTTAGAAATTTTACACAAAAAAGCACCAACACTCGCTGTTGATGGTGAAATGCAACCACAATTGGCTTTATTTGAAGATGATCGCGATGAATATTTGCCGATCAATAAATTAACAGATAATGCTAATTTACTCGTTTTCAGTAATATTGATTCAGCTAATATTTCATACAATTTAGCAAAAGCATTAACAAAAAGCGTTGTAGTGGCACCAATCTTAATTGGTTTTGCAAAACCAGTACAAATTTTAACTAATATCGCAACTGTACGTCGCATAGTGAATATGACTGCGATTTGTGCAACTGAATAATAGTTAATATAATCCATAAGTTCGCAAAATTAGTTTTGCGAACTTATTTCCAACTAGGATTAATGATAAATACACTATGAAATCTCTACGTACAGCACTTATTATTTCAAGCATTGCAATTATTTCAGCATGTTCTAGTTATGGCACTTATACAGTAAAATCTGGTGATACATTAAGCAGTATCGCTAATCGTCATAATATTTCTGTATCAGAATTAAACCGTTTAAATAACATTTCGAATCCTAATCATATTCGTGTTGGCCAAACCCTACGCATCAAAGGTGGCGCAAAAGTTAGCAGTGGCAGTAGTAAATCGGTATCTAATAATAATTATAGGGCCACAACTTCTAGTACTACTGACCATGGTATTCAAGCACCAAAAACTTATAGTAATCAATCAATTCCTAAAATGAGCGGTTGGGCAAGACCGACACAAGGCAATGTCGTCCGTTCATTCAATCCTAATTTACCAGGCCACAAAGGCATTCAAATTGCTGGTAACTTAAATCAGCCAATTGTCAGCGCTAATAACGGCCAAGTGGTTTATGCGGGCCAAGGTACGGGCGGTGTTGGTCAATTAGTGATGATTAAACATGCGAACAATGTATATACAGCTTATGGCTATTTATCATCCATTGCTGTGCGTGAAGGACAATCTGTCAAAACCGGCCAACAAATAGGGACTATGGGTACCAGCTCAGATGGTAGAACAGTTTTATATTTTGAAATTCGTGTGAATGGTTCACCGATTAACCCTACGCGTTATGTGAATTTTTAATTAATCTAGATTCATCTCAAGGGATAAAACCAATCCCTTGAGCATATCACCACCGGATCTCGAGCCAATCGCAAACACCTTTTGCATTGCTAATGGTATTTCATCCAAATGATTCTGACTGATCTCTTTTGCTAATTGAAGTAGCCATTCATTGAAGCGCCCTTCTCTAGCCATTTTTAACATTGCATAACTAATTTCGTTTGTTCGCTCAATACTGACATCAATTGCCGACTGCAAAGCTTTTATAATGTTCTGATTTTTTTCAGACTGCGTATAGCACCCCAATAAAAATCCCACTAAGCGATCATCACCTGAGGGCGTTAAACCAAGCCCTAAACCTATGCATTGTCTAGCAAAAGAAGTTATCTCCTCGTATGATTTTTTACTACAAGCCTCTATCAGCTTTTGGTAATTCTCATCTAATTTCTCATATATTTTAGTTTCAATACCTGTTGTTTCTTCACAATTTCGATCCAAAAAATCGTTCATAACTTTTAAAGTTTCTGATTCAACATTATGTATTGTTGGAACATTCATAACCCAAATTGCTATCGACAAACCATCAGATATTTTATTCCCATCAATAAAATAACCGTCTGAATTTTTCATAAAAACCGCTGATTCAGATAAATTAAGATTTTGAAAACTAGCCATATCAATCAACAATGTATTAGGGGCATTGGGTAAATCTCGCGTTAGAAATGTTATCATTTCACGATCAATATTCACCCAGTTCATGGCATGATTAAATCGACTGTGCAAACGATAAATCACATTATCTTCTACACCCCAATTATCTAATAATATTTGATCGATCGATTTAATCACTTCAACCCCTTCAAGAAAATTAATGAACAATCAAGTTATCGAGCAATCTAGTTTTACCTAACTTAGCTGCTGCCAAAATAATTAATTCTTCATCTTGATTAGTGGCGATCATCAGCGTATTTATATTTCTAATCGAAATATAATCAACTTCCCAACCTAAACTATTTAAATAATCAGTAGCTTTTAACTCTAAAACACGTAAATCAGTATTAGGATTTTGATGCAGATCTTGCTGCATAGCCGATAAACATTCAGATAATGTAAGTGCCTTTTCTCTCTCTTCAGGTAATAAATAACCATTACGACTAGATAATGCTAACCCTGATTCTTCTCTACAAATTGCAACCGGGACAATTTC
>CANRJX010000012.1 GCA_947631095.1 uncultured Wohlfahrtiimonas sp. | reverse complement strand
TGTCAGATTCACTCATTGATAAATTTTCTTGATACTGCTCGATTACTAAACTAAAAATATTCTGTTTTTCAGGGACAGAAATATAAGGACAAGATAAGGAATCTAAAAATAAATGTGCTAATTCTGAACTAGTAAAAATAGTTAAATCATTATTAGAAAATTTATCCTGAATAATTTCTATTACTTTGGCATACAACTTATTGTATTTAGTTTTTTTGAGATAAGAATAGAATAATGCTGTCATTAACTGAAAATATGTAACATTATTTTGATTGGCATCATTCAAGGAAATCCCAATGACTTTTGCTAAAAAATCCTCGGACAATCTATTACCTCTATCAATGTCACGAGTTGCAATAAGAAGATTTAATGATTCTATATAACGTATTTGTCCCTTAGATATAGCACTATTTAAAGCAGTATACGTATCGTCATATATTTTTTTCCTGACTCTATCATAGTTATTTTTTGCCAGTAACATTTTTGAATGTGCATTTTCAGAAGTATCATCAGTAATTAATTTATTAGCCTCATTCATTATTTCATCTATTAAAATAATTATTTGTGCCACTAAATATGTGCTACGCACACGAAAATCCATAGAATATACAAAAAATAATACATCTAAAATAATTAATAGACTTTTAGTTAAGTAGTCAGTGTTACAATCCGTTACATATTTTTTAACATTTTCTTCGATTGAAGTAATTTTGCTTTTAATAATACTGAAAAAATATCCTGTAATACTAGAGTATTCGATAGCATTATCATGAACTACACATTTTATTTGATTAATTAACTTAATAGCTATTTTGGAATAAAAATTGAGTGATCTTGAGTGTAAATTTTCTATATTTTCTGGAAAATATTTCTCAAAAAAATCATTTAATAACTCATTAATATCATACTTTGCTTTAGTAACACCAGTGATAAAGGGAATATTATATTCTAGATTTTTTGCATCATTAGAGAATAGTGAAACCTTCTCTAATTCATTTATTATATTTTTATGGACAGCATCTTTTATATCTTGTTGATTAAAAAATAGAAAATAATCATCAACATATCTCTTAATAATATAATCACGACCTTCAATTATTTTTTTATTTGCTAAGATATTTTTAATATTTATATCTATATTTTGAAGTATAATCTCCGCAAATATTCTTGAAAACTCAGGTCCTACAATTATTCCATGTGAATTATCAGCATTAGAAAATAACATTAGCTTTTCAAATTCCTTTTCAAAGCTATGCAAATGTTTTGTTAAATTATGATTTACATGCCCTCTAAGTGACCTAGACAATTGAAACGTAGATATTGAAGGAAAACATTTTGCAATATCAAATTTATACAAATAATTAAAACGTTTTTCTATCCTTTGAAACTCATAAGAATCATAAAATTTATATAGAAAAGCATACCGTTGATACTCAAAAAATGAGCTTGTATATATAAGATCATCCTCTGCTAGATTAATATTTTCATCTTTAAATTTATCACTTACATCAAGATCTTCTGTACGTTCTTTATTATAAGTATTAGCTATTTGACTAGGAAATCTTAACGAATAGCTACTTTTAGAACATAAATATACTATAAACTGATGATGTCTTTTATATAGATTAGTAAAGTTTATTTGAGCTTTTGGATGAATCAATGACAAGGTTCTTTCGCTATTTTGGTCTTTATGAATTTTATAATTAAGAGGATATGTTTCTATAACATTATTAGAGAAAAATAAATCTTTGAAAAATTTATTAGTACTAATGAATGTATCATTTTTTTTTGAATTGTTGTCCAGAGTTGAATAGAAGCCTTCATTGGTTAAAATAAAAGGTAGCTCATATGGTAAAACATCCATAAGAACAACACGATTAAAATCATTTCTTGATAGTTTTATAGATTGTTTAGACATTTTATACCTTATATTTCCAACAACTTTTTAATTTATTCATTGTGTGTATATCAACATCATAAAAAATTTTTTCCTTAAACCCTTGATGAAAATCATATTCAATTTTCTGTAGTTCAAATAAAATACTTGGGTGTTTAGTGCGCAATTGTCTAATTACTTTAGCTACAAAATTACTTTTATTTGTATATATTAGTTTTTGAATAAATCTATTAAATTCTTTGAATAAACCTGATTGGTTTATTAACGGATTACTATAAAAAATTCCAGACTTTAATTTTCCTGAATGAATCATAGTGTTAGCCATTGGACTATAAATAGGATAGTTACCAGCTAAAATTTTAATTCTTTGAAGAAGAAGATCTTTGTCTTGATTAAATTTATAATCTAGAAAGGTATGCATAATGCGTGTTTTAATTTTTTTAACTTTCTTGTCTGACAATAATACCTTAATCATACGTTTTCCTTGAAAATGATGATTAGTTATTTGATATTTATATCCTAAGTAAGTTAACTCTAATGTTTTTCTGTTGGTGGTAGAGTCAGAAATTGTAGGACATTGTAGCAACTGACTCTTTGTATTTGGTACTAGACTCAATAATTTCAATTCATCATTTATAATCTTATTCACACTATGAATATCATTAAATGTCACTATAATTATATCATCAACATATCGTGAAAAATAATAGATATCAGACATGGATTTCATTTTTTCATCAAATTTTCGTATATATATTTCTGCAAGAAAAGGACTAATACTTAGCCCTCTCGGCAAGCCTGTCATATTGTGATTATTTTTTAATTCTTTCGATAGATGTATTAAAAAATTTATTGCTTCTTGAGATAATAACTGATCTTCTTCTAATTTTTTTATAAGTCTAGAAAAAGGAATACTCTCATAAAATGATGCGATATCAATTTTTATAATATTATATACAGAAGAAGTTTCTAAAATCCTTAAAACCTGGCTAGAAATATCATTTCTGCTATGAGTATTGACTCTATATAACCTACTTAAATTTAGAGCAGTTTTTTTTAACATTAAATGCACAATTAAATCATTACAAGAAAAAATTCTTTTTTGTTTTTTGCTGTGAGCTGCAACACTTGTAATGCTTTGAAAGTTAGCTTTCAGAATTCCTAAACTACTAGATCTTTTAACTTCTTGTTGTATTCTATTGAAATAATCATTTTCATTCCTTCCCAGTTGAAATCTAACAATTTCATGTTTAGAAAGAAGCTTCAAAAAATTTTTTTCACTAAAGGTTTGATCTAGCATAACGATAATACTTGCAATGTAAGAAAGATTAAGATGACGATTGATATTAAGATAATCAACCAATAGTATGTTGTAGTGTTTGTTATAAAGTGTATTAATCTAATTTTCCAATAAGCATAAGTATCCCATTTATTTTTAGCTACCATATAATCTATTGTGTCATGATTAATATGATCCCCGTCTAATACTTCGTTGTATTCTTTCAAGAGTGCATTGTGCTTACTAGATAAATCAATATCAGATAATGAATAAGATAACAAAGCTTCTAATGCCCTAGATATCGTATTAATTTTTACTGCTGAGGCATATAATCTTGAAATTTGAATCTCATATTGATTCTTAGCAATATACACAGATATAGTTAAAATAAATATAGAACTAATTATTGAGAAATACCAACTAGGAAAAGTATAGTAAGTTAATGGGATAGCAATATCTTTTATACCTAACTTTTGTTCAAGAATGGATATTATAATTAATACAAAAGATAAAAAAGATATCGATAATAATGAAAAGTTTGATTGATTTTTAAGTCGTTGCACTTTATTAAAACGCGCTATAGCAACAATTTTAGTATCTTTCTTTAAATCCTCAATCAGTTTTGATATGCCTGAATAGTCTTTATCACTCATAGGTTTTTAAAATCTCAAATAATTAAATTGATCAATATAATTTTTAATACATAGGTAAAACCTATCATATTATAATCGGCTCACTTTAAAAAAGTATTACTCTGTAATTGCATATTCCAATGAATGATGGACACCTAATCCGACTTACGTGGACAGCTGTGCATTTTAAAATGGACACTCATTCCAACAAATCATGGACACCGTTGCAACATACGTGATCAGTCTAATTTGAATTAAGACTGATCACTATTATGCTTTTACTTTGTTTTAATCTTTCTTTTCCTCATAGATTCACCTTTCAGCTCAAATCCTAATCTACATAAATTATATAGACTGTGGTTATTTTAAAATACAACTGTGTCAACGTAAGTCGGATTTACTCAAATGATGAATTTTCCAATCAATTTGGCGCAGCTTATGCTTATTTTCTTTATAATCTGCATTTTCTGAACGATCGCCCAAGCTCGCTGCCCAAGCAACTTTTTGAGTAATTTCAGGACGTTCTGTACGCCATAAATAATCCAACTCTGCCTTTAATTTATCTAGGCCTTCTGGAGTAATTAAATTTGTTTTCATAAATGACTTCAACCTTGCCATAAAATGGCCATGATCACTGTTTTTTGAGCGATCATGACTTTATTAATGTTTACGCGGAGGCCATTTTAATACTTTTATAAGTATTATGTTTTTTATCTTAAAAATGATATTTCATTTGTAATGTATAAGATTTTTGAGTTGACCCACCTTTTGAGTCACGACGATTATCATTATTATATTTATTTCTCCAATACTGCAGCCCAAGCCCCAATTTAAATCCTCCCTCTTCACCTATATCATGAATATAGTTCAGCGTTGCAAGCGTTTGTGGTTTGGTATTTATACCAAATCCATCATCTCCCATTGCACCAATGTGGTCGACCATTCCTTCAATTGCGCCACGCGAAGAAACTGGAATACTCCATATTGCATAAGCAGCATATGTCGTTTTAAAGTCAAAGTTTTTACCTGTAATCGCATTATGATTGCGCTCTTTATAAGCATCTAAACCAATATTAACAAACCCGACAGGCACAGCTAAATCAACACTCAAACCTAAACGCACTTTTTTAGGGCTGGGTTTTAATACTGTATTTTTATGTGCATAATCAATACGACCATTCACATACCAATCTTTGATAATGGCATTGCTTAAATCAGCACCAGTTAAAACAGATAAAGAAAATGAGCGTTTATAGAAAATATAAACCTCTGTGGCACCTTTTCCATTTTTGGCAGGATCTGATTTGGTGGATAATAATAAATCTGATACAAATAAATTGGTCCCGAAACGATCACCACTAATATGCGTAAAGTTTAAAACTGTTTTAGTCACATCATGAGCATTTTCGGGCTCTCGATATTTGTTGCCCCAACTTACGCCCACTGAATTATCGTACCAATCTACAGCATATGCGCTGTGTAAAAACATTGCCAACATCAATGTGGATGCATAAATCGTTTTTTCTCTACTCATTCCCATACTTCCCCCTACAAACTTTTACATTTTTAATCACAACTGATTAAACTTTTTATATGTATTCAGTTAACGCGAATAGCGAGAAAGCACTTGATATACAGAATATCAACAGCAATAACGGACCTTTTAAACAACATTCATTAATTTGTATAAAACATACAGTCATTTTGGTATCACCAAGCCAACTCTCTACCACAAAAACTTTCATTTCCTCTTAAAAAATAAATATCTTTAAGAATTTCTAATATTGTGTTTTTGCTGATGAGAATGCCAATGACTTTATCTAGCAAAACTCATAACTTTTCTGTTATACAGACAGCCAATTGACTTGATGAATTACAATAATTCATAGCTGATATATAAATAATTGATATAGCTCTTTTCTAAAAAACATCTACTTTAGTACTACATCTTAGAGTCTGTAGGAGAAGATTGTGTCAAAAATCGATTGGTATTTACGTTCACACCTAAAGTTTAAACATTTACAACTGTTAATTACGGTGGATGAACTGCGGCATATAGGTAAAACCGCTGAATATCTCAATATCAGTCAACCTGCCGTTTCAAAAGCATTAACTTCATTTGAAGAAGGGCTCAATATCAAGATTTTTGAACGCACAACTCGTGAAATTAAACCGACTGAAGCTGGTGAGTGTCTTATTCGTTATGCTAGGTTTATGATGGAAGAAATGACGAATGTTCGTAAAGAGCTTAGTAACATCCATAATGGTTTATCAACACGCATAACATTAGGTGTTTTACCAATGGTTTCATTAACCTTAGTGCCTGAATTGGTGGCAAAATTAGAATCGGATATGTTGAGCACACAAGTAGAAATTCAAGAAGGCACCAGCGATACATTGTTAAATCTACTGAAAAGCAATGCCGTAGATTTAATTATCGGCAATATGACAAAAAAACCAAAGACAGCAGGCATTCAATCTGAATTTCTCTTTCAAGATAAAATGTGCATCGCAGTACGTCAAAGCCATCCTTTGGCTCAATCTCAAGAAATAACATGGTCATCACTATCTGGTTATTCAATGATTTTACCGCCTGAATTTGCCATCAGTAGAATGGCAATTGAAGAGGCTTTAAGCACTAATAATGTTGAGTTTGCAAGAAATTATGTCGAATCTCTTTCTGCATTAAGCAACATTGGCATTTTACTAAAAACAAATGCATTGGCTTTTATGCCTTATTCTGTTGCTCAATACTTTGTTGAAAAAGAAAGCATCCGAATCCTTCCCCTGAGCCTAGATAATGTGACAATAGACATTGGTGTATTTTGGCTAGCTGATAAAAAATTAACACCGAGCTTAACAAAAACAATTGAACTCTTGAAAGACTCTATTCCAGAACACAATTAATGATCATCCAAGTGAATCAATAATTGATGCAATAATTGCTGTAATGCTTCAGCTTCTGATTTTTTCAATGATTGAATCATCGTTTTTTCAAGCATTAAATGTGATGGTGCGGCTTCTTCAATTAATGTTTTACCTGAATCCGTTAATGCAACAATTACACCACGGCCATCTTCTTTATCAGGAAATCTTTCGATATAACCATGTTTCTCTAATCGTTTAATTCGATTGGATAAACCACCGGAAGAAATCAAAATTAAATTTTGTAGTTGACCTGGTGCGAGCTGTTGATTATCTGAGCGCAACAATGCCGCAAGCACATCAAACTCACCCACGGATAAATCATACTTAGCTAAATTATCATCCACTTTACGAGAAATTAACGAAGCTAAACGAACAATGCGACCAATCACTTCGGTGCCTTTTGTATCTATTGACTCATCTAGTTTCTGCCAATCTGATACAATTTTATCAATTAAATCTTCCGATTTTTTCATCATTCACCACACTATATTTTAATCGCGACATAATAACTCATTTTGCAAACTTTTTATCTTTACCTAAAGATAAATGATGCGTAAACTATCTTCACCAAAAGATATATTTTATTGCAGGAATTCGATTAAATGAATACTAAATCTGCCATTCGTGGCGCATTATTAACTTTCCAAAAAGATCCTTTTTTTCACCCAATGGAAGAGTGTTTGATCTATAAAGAAGATGCGATCATTGTGATGGATCAAGGAAAAATTATCTCTGTAGATGATGCTGATAAACTTCTACCAACCTTACAAGACACACCTATAGAGCGCTATGTTGATAGTATTATTACAGCAGGATTTATTGATAGCCATGTCCACTACCCACAAACTGAAATTATCGCTTCTTATGGTGAGCAACTGATTGATTGGTTAAACAATTATACTTTTATTGCTGAACAAGGTTTTAAAGATAAAGAACATGCGAAAGAAGTTGCTGAAATCTTTCTAAAAGAACAGCATCGTAATGGTGTCACAAGCTCAACTATCTTTTGTACAGTTTTTCCGCAATCAGTGGATGCTATTTTTGAAGAAGCAGAAAAGTACAATATGCGAATCATGGCAGGTAAGGTTTGTATGGATCGTAACGCGCCAGAAGCTTTATTAGACACACCACAAAAAGCTTATGATGAGTCTAAAGCACTCATAGAAAAATGGCATAAAAAAGGTCGTGCAGAATATGTAATTACACCTCGCTTTATCCCCACATCAACGCATGAACAGCTCGAGATGGTCGGCAGTTTAGCCTGCGAGTTCCCGGATACATTGATTCAATCACATGTTTCAGAAAATATTGGAGAAATCGCCTGGGTTAAAGAGCTATTTCCAGAAGCTTTAGATTACACAGATGCTTATGATCGTTATGGTTTGTTGCGTGAACGTGCAATTTATGGTCATGGCGTTCATTTAACAGATCGAGAATACCACGTACTGAATGAACGAGGTGCTGCCGTTGCTCACTGTCCAACATCTAATTTCTTCTTAGGTTCTGGGGCTTTTAATTTAAATCATGCAAAAGCAGATAATCGCCCGATTAAAGTTGGCTTAGGCACAGATTTAGGTGCTGGTACAAGTTTTTCTATACTTCAAACAATGAATGAAGCTTATAAAGCAGCACAGATGAACGGCTCCCCATACTCTTCGCTTCATACTTTTTATTTGGCAACAAGAGGCACAGCTGAAGCATTATCATTAGACAATAAAATTGGCTCGATCGCTGTAGGTATGGAGGCAGATATTACTGTGATTAATTTAAAATCCACCCCAATCATTGACTATAGAATGCGCTATGCCAACAACTTAGAAGAAGCTTTGTTTATTCAAATGACATTAGGTGATGATAGAGCGATTGCCGCAACCTACATTGCAGGTAAAAAGATATATGCTAAATAGCTTGTCATAGAAGGTATGTACCCATCAATTCATACAATCATTAAGTTTAATAAAAGCCTGAAATATTTCAGGCTTTTTTATGGTCTAAAACAGTATACTATCTCCCCCGTTTTATTTTAATTAAAAGGAAAATCATGATCTCTCGTTTTAATGTCGGACCAAGAATGTCAGATGCTGTGACATATAACCAAACGATTTACTACACATCTGTTCCAACAACGACTGAAAACTCAGCATACGTTCAGATGAAAAGTATTTTAGAAGATATTGATAGCATTCTTATGCAAAATGGCAGTGAGAAAAAGAAAATTTTAGATGTCACCATCTTCCTAGTGAATAATGAAGATTTTATGGAAATGAATCGTGCTTGGGATGAATGGGTCGATCCAGAACATTCACCGGTTCGTTGTACTGTACAAGCAGGTTTAATGAACAGCGAATGGAAAATGGAAGTAAAAATTATTGCTGCGGTATAAAACAAAAAAGCGAGATATTCAAAAATACCTCGCTTTTTAAATGTATATAATTGCTATTCTAAATGACCAAATCGCCCGTTAGTATAATCCAGTGATGCTTGAATAATCTCTTCTCTGCTATTCATGACAAATGGCCCATAACCAACAATCGGTTCATCAATCGGATCACCACTTAAATATAGAACAATGCTCTCTTCAGATGCTTCCAAACTAAATGATTCACCACCTTGATCTAATAAGGCTAAATCTGACATTTGCAATACATCTTTACCATTAAGTATAACTTCACCGCGCACTATCACCAATCCAATATAATGATCTTCTTTTGCTGGTATTGTTACCTGACAACCTGCTTTTAAGTGAAAATCCCAAACATCCATCGGTGAAAATGTTCTAGCAATGCCCATCGTTCCTAAATAGTCTCCAGCGATCACTCTTACAAAACCTGCATCATTGTCAAAATTGACTCTAGGAATAGCATTTGACACTAATAATTGATAACCAGGATCAGACATTTTATCTTTAGCAGGTAAATTAACCCACAATTGCACCATGTCCAAAATACCACCTTTTTCAGAAAAATCTTTAGAATGGTATTCTTTATGCAAAATGCCACGAGCTGCCGTCATCCACTGGATATCACCTGCTCCAATCTCACCACCTTCACCACTTGAATCATGATGAGATAATGAACCTTCATACACAATCGTCACTGTTTCAAAACCACGATGAGGATGTACATCAACACCACGTAAATTATTCGTTGGTTCAAAATATTCAGGGCCTGCCCTGTCTAATAATAAAAATGGATTTAAATATCGACCATGATTGCTATAGCTAAAAAGCGATTTCACAGGAAATCCATCACCTACCCAATGACCATTGGGTGCTTTATAGATATCTTTTAATTGCTTCATTATTGATTCCTCTTAAGTTTTCATTTCTTAACAATAGCACCATATATATGAATAAAAAAGAGGTAACAATGAGATAGATTATTCCTAATATGAAACAAAAAAGGCTTTCAATATGAAAGCCTTTTATTCATAAATTTATAAAGTACCCATTATGCATTTAATTCCGCATGCAACTCTTGCACTGAATAAACATCGCGATTAAACATACTTTTAACGCCTTCACTCACTGCCTCACCACCTGCAAGTGTTGTGTAAATAGGAATGCGTTGATTCAATGCACTTCTGCGAATCATATAACTGTCTTGAATCGATTGAGCATTACTACCCACCGTATTCACAACAATCGCAATTTCTCCGTTTTTTATAAAATCGACAATATGTGGACGACCTTCAATCACTTTATTAATGGTCTGTACGAAAAAGCCCATTTCAGATAAACATTTTGCAGTCCCTTTTGTTGCACACAAACCATAACCTTGCTCTAAGAAATTCTTAGCCATTGTTTCTAAATATGGTTTATCCTCATCACGCACTGAAATAAATACTTTACCAACTTTTGGTATTTTCTCACCAGCACCAGATTGAGCTTTCAAGTAAGCTTCAGAGAAAGTTCTACCAACACCCATTACCTCACCTGTAGAGCGCATTTCAGGACCCAATATAGTGTCTACACCTGGGAATTTAATGAATGGGAATACAGCTTCTTTCACTGAATAATATTCAGGAATCACTTCCGTGTTGAAGTTTTGCTCAGCCAGATCAATACCAGCCATTGCTCGTGCTGCAATTTTAGCCAAAGGAACGCCGGTGGCTTTACTCACAAATGGCACTGTGCGTGATGCTCTTGGATTTACTTCTAATACATAAACCACATCATCTTGTACGGCAAATTGAACGTTCATTAAACCGACAACATTCAGCGCTTTTGCCATTGCTTTAGTTTGTCTACGAATTTCATCTTGAATTTCTACACTCAGTGAATACGGTGGCAAAGAACAACCAGAGTCACCTGAGTGAACACCTGCTTGCTCAACATGCTCCATAATGCCACCAATCACAACTTCTTTGCCATCAGATACACAGTCTACATCCACTTCAATGGCATGATTTAAGAAGAAGTCTAACAATACAGGACTGTCTTCAGAAACTTGAATGGCTTCATTCATATAACGCTGTAATTCACTATCTGAATAAACCACTTGCATACCACGACCACCCAAAACATAAGATGGACGTACAACCAACGGATAACCAATTTCATTGGCCAATACTAAAGCTTCAGATTCAGTACGAGCAATGCGGTTTGGTGGCTGATGCAATCCTAAATCATTCAATACTTTTTGGAATCTTTCGCGGTCTTCAGCGGCATCGATACTATCTGCTGATGTACCAATGATATTCACGCCATTTTTCACTAAATCATTGGCCAATTTTAATGGTGTTTGGCCACCATAATGAACGATCACGCCATAAGGATTTTCAACGCGAACAATTTCCAATACATCTTCTAAAGTTAATGGCTCGAAATATAAACGATCGGATGTGTCAAAGTCTGTTGAAACAGTTTCAGGATTACAGTTCACCATAATCGTTTCAAAACCTGATTCACGGAGAGCCAAAGATGCATGAACACAGCAATAATCGAATTCAATACCTTGCCCGATTCTGTTTGGCCCACCACCTAAAATCATGATTTTTTTACGATCAGTGGGTTGTGCTTCGCATTCTTCTTCATAGCTTGAATACATATAAGCAATATCTGTTGGAAACTCAGCAGCACAAGTATCTACACGCTTATAAACAGGATGTAGATTTAAAGCATAACGCACATCACGAATGTCTTGCTCTGGTAAATTCAATAATTTTGCCAAACGCTTATCAGAAAAACCTTTACGTTTTAAACGACGTAACGTTGCAAAATCTAAATCTTTCAAAGTGCCATTTGCAACTACTTTTTCCTCATTGACCAAATCTTCGATTTGCTTCAAGAACCAAGGATCAATTGCAGAGATATCAAAAATCTCTTCTTTCGTCATACCAATACGGAAAGCATCAGCAACATATAAAATACGCTCAGGGCCAGGATTACCCAACTCATATTGAATCACTGAAGGATCAGTTGAACGCTCATCAAATCCGCATAAACCTGTTTCTAATCCACGCAATGCTTTTTGCATAGATTCTTGTAAAGTACGACCCATTGCCATCACTTCGCCCACAGATTTCATTTGTGTCGTTAAGCGATCATCAGCCATTGGGAATTTTTCAAAAGCAAAACGAGGGATTTTTGTTACAACATAATCAATCGTTGGTTCAAACGATGCTGGAATTTGACCGCCAACAATGTCATTTTTCAACTCATCTAAAGTATAACCCACGGCCAATTTTGCTGAAATTTTCGCAATTGGGAAACCCGTTGCTTTAGAAGCCAATGCTGATGAACGAGATACACGAGGATTCATCTCGATGACAATCAACTCACCATTTTTAGGGTTTACTGAAAATTGAACATTAGAGCCACCTGAATTCACGCCAATTTCACGCAATACCGCTAAACTCGCAGCATGCATAATTTCATATTCACGCTTTGTCATCGTTTGTGCTGGTGCAACTGTGATGGAGTCACCTGTATGAACACCCATAGGGTCAAAATTTTCAATCGAGCAGATGATGATGGCATTATCTGCCTGATCACGAATGACTTCCATCTCATACTCTTTCCAGCCCAATACTGATTGCTCAATCAATAACTCATGTGTTGGAGAAGCTTCAAATCCACGTTCACAAATGGTTAAAAATTCTTCTTTATTATATGCAATACCACCACCTGAACCGCCCATTGTAAATGATGGACGAATCAATGTTGGATAACCGACTTTCTCTTGTGCTTCCAATGCTTGAGCCAAGCTATGACAAACATAAGCTTCTGGACATTTTAATCCGATTTTTTCCATCGCTTCTTTAAAGCGACCACGGTCCTCTGCTTTATCGATAGCATCTTCATTTGCACCGATCAACTCAACATTATATTTAGCTAAAACACCATGACGACTTAAATCTAATGCACAGTTCAGAGCAGTTTGACCACCCATTGTCGGCAAAATTGCATCTGGACGCTCTTTTTTAATAATTTTTTCAACAGTTTCCCAGTTAATTGGCTCAATGTAAGTGACATCCGCCATTTCAGGATCTGTCATGATCGTAGCTGGATTCGAGTTCACTAAAATAACACGATAACCTTCTTCTCTTAAGGCTTTACACGCTTGTGCACCTGAATAGTCAAACTCACATGCTTGCCCAATGACAATAGGACCAGCACCAATGATTAAAATCGATTTTAAATCTGTACGTTTTGGCATAACTTTCTCCTATTTTCCTTGCATGCTCATAATAAATTCATTCAATAATTTAGCTGCACCAGCCTCTTCTAATGTTTGTTGATAAGAAAATACTGGTTGATTATTAAATTGAAGCCCTTGAACTGATTGATCAAACATCGAACGATGTGTAATCTCAGCATGCGAAGGCAAGCTTGACTCGGTAATTTCGTAATTATAGTTTTGGTTAGTAATCACAACATTATTATTTGCGATCACTTTGACAGGATGATTAACACCATAATATCCAATGTTCAATTTTTGAGTTTTAGAACCAATTGCTAACGCAATTAATTGATGTCCTAAACCCAAGCCACAAATTGGCTTTTTGCTTTCTAACAATGCTTTTACAATCGCAATTTTATCTTGATAAACCGCAGGGTTGCCAGGACCATCAGATAATACAATTCCTTGAGGATTCATTGCTAATACCAAATCAGCTGATGTATTCGCGGGCACAACAGTTAATCGACAACCTTGCATTGCCAAAATGCGAAGCGCATTCTTTGTTACACCAAAATCATAAACAACTACGTGCTGATTAACGTTATTTGGCGTTTGAAAGCCTTTTTCAATATTCCATGTGCCTTCTGTCCACTCATAGGCTTTTGCACATGTCACTTCATTAATTAAATCTTTATCATCCGTTTCGTTGAATGCTTGAGCGATTTCTTGTAATTTTGCAATGTTAATGTCGTTACCCACTGCTATACAACCAGCTTGCTGACCTTTTTCTCTAATAATTCTTGTTAAACGTCGTGTATCAATTTCTGCAATACCGACAATGTTATGTTGTTTCAAATAATTTGCTAAATTATCACTACTACGAAAATTACTTTCCAATAAAGGCAAATCTCTTATGATTAAACCTGTTATATGTGCTTGATTGGATTCTTCATCTTCGGCATTAACGCCTGTGTTTCCAATGTGTGGATAGGTAAATGCGACCATCTTCTTTCGATATACTGGGTTGGTGATCACTTCTTGATATCCCACCATAGAGGTATTAATCACAACCTCTCCCACCGCTTGACCTTCTGCACCAATAGATGTGCCATTAAAAACACTTCCATCCGCTAAAACTAATACTGCTGGCGTTGTCATTTTTTCAATTTCCTAGTTAATTTCACTCGTCATTTTTTTTGGGCAAAAAAAAACACGTCCCTCTCAAAAGCGAGAGTTTTACGTGCTTTGTGACATTGATCTTCATGCCATTGAAGCGGCTTATGATAACGATTTCATGTTATTTGTACAATATTTTTTTACATTAGAAGCACATTAATTAAATCTTTCAACAAAATACAACGTTGTTTAAATACTATTTTTTACTTGTTTTTACAAAGTGTTAGAAACAAAAAAAGCACCCAAAAAATTTGGATGCTTTTTATGCAAAAAATTTAGAATACTTTTAAGACTTAGTTGGATTGAATCTTAAAATTAAATATCCCAAGATACCTGATAATAATGACCCTAAAAATACGCCTATTTTACTAAAATCTTGTAATTCTGGTGCTGTAAATGCCAACATGCTGATGAACAAACTCATTGTAAATCCTATACCACACAATAATGCAACACCATAAACTTGAATCCAAGTCGCACCTGTTGGACGTTTAAACAATTTCAATTTTTCACCAATGTACACTAAGCCAAAAATACCAATTTGTTTACCAAAGAATAGACCACACGCAACGCCTAAAACGACAGGATTAGTGAACATGCTCAATTCTAAACCTGCAAATGATACGCCCGAATTTGCAAAGCCAAAAATAGGAATGATCAAAAAGCTAACCCAAGCACTTAAACCATGTTCCCATGCAATTAAAGGGGTTTCATTTTTTGCATTCATTTTTACATTATTCAATGGAATGGTCAGTGCTAAAGTCACGCCCGCCAATGTCGCATGAACACCTGATTTTAAAACCATGAACCATAAAATAACGCCGAATAAAACATACAAATATGGTGCTGTAACTTTTTTCCAATTTAAGAATATTAGCACTAATAAACTTGCCAATGCCCCCAATAAATAGGTCAAGGTTAATTCTTGTGTATAAAAAATAGCGATGATAATAATCGCGGCCAAATCATCAATAATGGCTAAAGCAGTTAAAAATATTTTTAATGATAATGGTACTCGACTGCCCAATAATGCCAAAATTCCCAACGCAAATGCTATATCTGTAGCGGTTGGAATTGCCCAACCATTAATCGCTGCTGCATCACCTTTGTTGAAAAAATAATAAATAACAGCTGGTACTGCCAATCCTGCCAATGCGGCTAATCCCGGTAAAATTCTTTGTGAGTTGGTTGCCAATTCTCCCACTAAAAACTCACGCTTTAACTCTAAACCTACATAGAGGAAAAATACTGCCATTAAAGCATCATTAATCCAGTGCAAAATCGATAAGCCAAAAACATAAGAATTTAAAGTTGAAAAATATAATTCTGATAATGGGCTATTAGCAACAATTAAACCTAATAGCGCAGTTATCATCAAAGTGATACCACCCGCGGTAGGCAAAGAGAAAAAGTACTGTAGTTGTTTATACATCCGTATCCTTGTCTAAAATTTAAAAGAAAACAAGGTAACATGAAATGTAAAGATGAAAAAGAAAAATCGAACTTAAATTCTTAAACATGCAACTTTATGCATTAATCCATTCAGTTCCCTTAATTTAGGTTTGATTTCATAACATTTATCCATAACTACAGGACAGCGTGTTCTAAAAACACAGCCTGAAGGTGGGTGAATGGGCGATGGTAAATCACCTTCTAAATACACTACTTTATTTTCTCTTGCTTCTTTAGGGTTTGGAATTGGTACAGAGCTCAATAAGGCTTTGGTATAAGGATGAGCCGTATGATGATAAACCTCATCTTTACTACCTTCTTCCACTACATTACCCAAATACATCACCATCACTCGATCAGAAATGTGTTTGACAACAGCCAAATCGTGCGCGATAAAAATGAGTGATAGATTCATCTCTTTTTGAAGTTGCTTTAATAAATTAATCACCTGAGCTTGAATTGAAACATCTAAAGCCGACACAGGCTCATCACAAATAATGACTTTAGGCTCAATGATTAATGCTCTTGCAATACCAATTCTTTGACATTGACCTCCTGAAAACTCATGCGGATAGCGATTGATTAAATTTGGTAATAACCCAACCTTTGCCATCATCGCTTCAACTTTTTGTTTGACTTCAACTTTAGATAAATTTTTATAATGAGTTTTTAAAGGTTCAGCAATAATATCGCCCACGGTCATTCTAGGATTTAATGATGCCAAAGGATCTTGAAAAATCATCTGCATATCTTTACGCATCATTGCCATTTGTTTTTGATTATGAAAATTAATCGTTTTTCCTAGCCAGATAATATTTCCGTACGAAGCAGGAATTAAGCCTACCAATGTTTTTGCCAAGGTTGATTTTCCACAACCAGACTCACCAACAATCCCTAATACTTCACCTTGTTTTAAATATAAGCTCACGCCATCAACAGCTTTTAATTGATGTGGTTTTTCCCAAAATTTTTGCTGACGATCCTTCACAGAAAAATAGACTTCTAAATCATTCACGATCATTAATTCATTGCTCATGCACTGATCTCCACTATTTTTCGATAACAAGCACGCAATCTTTCACCTTCAAAATTATTCAATAAAGGTGGTGACAGTAAACAATCTTCAATAGAAAATTCACATCTTGGGACAAATGGGCAGCCTTGAGGTAGGTGCAATAAATTTGGTGGGTTGCCAGAAATCGTATGCAACTCTTCTTTATCATCATCCAAGCTGGGAATGGCAGCCAATAATCCTAAAGTATAAGGATGTGTGGGTTCATAAAATATTTGATCAACCGAGCCATATTCCATAGTGCTTCCTGCATACATCACCAGAACTTTGTCACATACACTGGCCACAATGCCCAAATCATGTGTGATTAAAATAATGGCTGTGTTAAATTCTTGTTTGAGCTCATTCAATAAGCCCATAATTTGGGCTTGAACGGTCACATCCAAAGCAGTGGTTGGTTCATCAGCAATCAATAATTGCGGGCGACATAAAAGAGCCATAGCAATCATCACTCGTTGACGCATTCCACCAGAAAATTCATGTGGAAACATATTCATGCGCTTTTGGGCTTCAGGCATTTTTACGGCATCCAACATTCTCAAGGATTCTGCAAATGCTGCTTTTTGGGATAAGCCTTTGTGATATTTCAATACCTCCATCAACTGCTCACCCACTTTCATGTAGGGATTTAATGACGTCATTGGGTCTTGAAAAATCATCGACATTTCTTCAGCGCGAATCTTATTGAGGGCTTTTTCTGTTAAACCCAATAACTCTTGTCCATTTAACTGTGCTGAACCTGAAGTTTGTCCATTTTTTGCTAATAAGCCCATTAATGCAAACGCTGTTTGTGATTTACCTGAACCAGATTCACCAACAATCCCCAAAGTTTCACCTTTATGTAAATCAAAATTCAGATGATTAACTGCTGTAACGATACCTTCAGGCGTTTTGAATTTCACAGATAAATCTTTGACCATTAATAATTTTTCCGACATAGCTTCTCCTAACGATCTTTTGGATCAAGTGCATCACGCAAGCCATCACCAATAAAGTTAAAGCAAAATAATGTGATCGTTAAATATGCTGCTGGAAAGATTAATAGCCATGGAGAAACTTCCATAGATTTTGCACCATCATTTAATAAAGATCCCCAACTGCTCATAGGTTCTTGCACGCCTAAACCTAAAAAACTCAAAAATGACTCAAATAGAATCATGCTCGGGACTAACAAAGATGCATAAACCACAACAACGCCCAAAACATTTGGCACAATGTGTCGCAACACAATCGCACTTGTTGAAACTCCTGACACTTTTGCAGCTTCTATGAACTCTTGATTCTTTAAACTTAAAGTTTGCCCTCTCACGATTCTTGCCATATCTAGCCATGAAACCATTCCAATGGCTAAAAAAATTAGAAATAAGTTTTGTCCGAAAAACGTCACCAATAAGATTACGAAAAACATGAATGGAAATGAGTTTAAGATTTCTAATGCACGCATCATGACAGAATCTAACTTTCCACCGACATAACCTGATACTGAGCCATATAATGTTCCCATCACAACAGCCACCAATGCTGCGGATATTCCCACCAATAAAGAAATTCTACCGCCCACGGCCACTCTGACAAAAATATCTCGGCCATTAGAATCTGTACCAAAGTAGTGCCCTGCTTCTGTTTCTGGTGGATTCGACATCATTCCCCAATCTGTATGGTCATAGCTATACTCTGATAATAATGGTGCAACGCATACAAATATAGCAACTAAGCTCAATACAAAAAGGCTCACAACAGCAGCTTTATTCCCGATGAAACGGCGCAATGCATCTTGCCATAAACCGCGACCTTTAATTTCCAAATTTTCTGCCAATTCAATCACGGCTTGATTTTGTGCTTTGGTTAATTTCATGATTGCTCCTTAGTAACGAATCTTAGGATCTAAGACAGCATATAAAATATCAACAACAGCATTAAACAAAATCGTTAATGTACCCACTAAAATTGTAATGCTTAATACTGTCGAATAATCACGATTCAAGGCACCATCCACAAATAAAGTCCCAATTCCGGGCAAACCAAAAATGGATTCAATCACTAATGAGCCAGTTAAAATACCTACAAATGCAGGCGCTAAATAAGAAATCACAGGCAATAATGCTGGTTTGAGTGCATGTTTCAAAACAATAACATGGAGTGGCAAACCCTTTGCACGTGCAGTGCGAATAAAATTAGAATGCAAAACTTCGATCATAGAGCTTCGCGTTATTCTGGCAATGCTTGCGATATACGATAGTGACAATGCAAGCATTGGTAAAATCATATATTCCCATTTTCCGCCAAGCCAACCACCTGCAGGTAACCACTGCAAATTAATTGCAAAGATTAATACCAAAATTGGTGCAATCACAAAACTAGGCACAACAACACCAGTCATTGCAAATGTCATCACAAAATAATCCCAAAGACTGTTTTGTTTAAGTGCTGCAAAAATCCCAGTACTGATGCCTAAAATTAAAGCAAACATAAATGAAACTAAACCAAGTTTTGCTGACGTGGGTAAATGACTAGCAATCAAATCATTAACCGTATGATCGCGATAACGAAAAGATGGGCCAAAATCACCTCGAAAAAGCTGTTTCAGATAATCAAAGTACTGTTCATACAATGGTGCATTTAAATTATATTTTTCTTCGATATTGGCTAAAACTTCAGGTGGCAACATACGATCTCCTGTAAATGGGCTACCCGGTGCTAGCCTCATTAAAAAGAAAGAGATCGTAATCAGAATCAGCAGCGTTGGAATGGCTTCCAACAATCGCCGAATGATGAATCTTGACATAAACTACCTGCCTTTAGTGCTCAATAATATACATATCTTTTGTATAAAAATTTCCTAATGGATCATTACCTGTATAACCACCCACGTAAGGTTTCACTAAGCGCGAATTCACATAATAATAGATCGGAATAATCACACTGTCCTTATCTAAAATTTGTTCTGCCTTTTGATAAGCTTTCATACGATCATCCACTGATTTTGCGGTCACTGCATCTTTAATGACTTGATCAAACTCGGGGCTTTTATAATGAGAACTATTATTACTACTGTTAGATAACATAATGTTTAAAAACGTAGTTGGCTCATTATAATCTGCACACCAGCCTCCTCGAGCAATTTGGTGCGTGCCTTGCTGGCGGCTATCTAAAAATGTTTTCCACTCTTGATTTTCCAATTGCATATTAATGCCTGCATTCTGTTTTAGAATAGAAGCCGCGGCAATTGCTACCTTTTTATGAGACTCTGATGTGTTATACAGCAGTTTAAAAGTGAGTGGATTCGAGTGATTATATCCTGCTTCTTCTAAGAGCTTTTTGGCCATTTCATTACGTTCTGTTTGCTCTAATTGAAACCATTCGGGCTCTATGGCATCCATATCATTGATAAATGGTGGCGTAAAACCATAAGCAGGCTGTTGCCCTTGCCCAACGACTTTATTGGTAATAATCTGATTATTCAGAGCCAACTTTACGGCTGTACGCACTCGCGCATCATCAAAAGGTGGCATTTGATTATTAATTTCATAGTAATAGGTACATAAATAAGGCGTAATTTTCACATCTTTAGGCAATTCTTTTTTCAATTTTGAAAATAGTTCTACAGGTATCGTTAATGTCATATCAATTTCACCTGAACGATAACGATTCACTGCGGAGTTTTCTGATGTAATGGCTAATAAAGTGACTTCTTCAATCACTGTTTTATCGTTGTTCCAATATTCAGGATTGCGCTCTAATACAATACGTTCATTCACCACCCAATCTTTGAGTTTATATGCACCGTTGCCCACAAAATTTTTACTATTCGTCCATTGATTACCAAATTTTTCCACAGTCGCCCTGTGTACAGGTGCTAATACAATATGACCAACTAATTTATCTAAATATGGAATAGATTCTGTTAATGTCACCTCAAAAATATCATCACCCACAGCTTTCACACCAAGTTCTGTCGGTGATTTTTGACCATTAATAATATCTGTCACATTTTCAACATGTGCATATTCAAGGTAACTCGCATAAGGAGATGCGGTATTCGGATCAACTAAACGCTGCCATGAATAGACAAAATCTTGTGCAGTCACAGGCTCGCCATTTGACCATTTTGCATCTTTGCGTAATTTAAAACGCCACACTTTACCATCATCACTTTCCCAAGATTCTGCAACACCAGGGATAATTTCACCATCCAAATTGGCGATCGTTAAACCTTCAAATTGATCTCGTGCAATGTTCGATTCAGGTACGCCTTGTATTTTATGAGGATCCAATGATTGTGGTTCTGCACCATTATTTTTTACTAATTTTTGCGTTGGATGTAATTTCACATCCGAAGGAACATCCGCTGAAAATCCTAAGCCAAATACACAAGCCAATGTTGTCGCTAAAATTGTTTGTTTCATGAATTGTTTCATAATCACCCCATATTTTTTATTCTTATAAAATAGCGTTGCTAGCCATATTAATCATGAACGATTCATTAAATCAAACAAAATAAAAAACCTCATGATGATATTCATGAGGTTTTATAAAATATCAATACAATTAGTTTAAGTCACCCCAGATATAACTGGTCATCGTTAACGATTCCTTTGCAATATCTTGGTTAATCACCTTAAGATTATCAGAATCATCGGTTGCGCCCAAAGCGGATAAAAATGGATAGTAATGATCTGGTGATGGCGCTGCTAATTTAAAATTAGGATGATTCTGCTCTAAAGCAATAATGCCTTCAATGTCTCTTGCAGCAGTTAAATCAGCAACTGTTTGATCAAAGTCTTTTGCCCATGGCGTTGATTGCGGCTGATCCAGTAAGCGCAAGTTATGAACAATATTCCCCGAACCAATAATCAAAATATTTTTCTCTCTCAATTCTTTGAGATTTTTACCCACCTTATAATGATATCGACTATCTCCATTACGATTAATACTCACTTGTAAAACCGGAATATCAGCTTTAGGAAATAAATGACACAAAACACCATAAGTGCCATGGTCATAACCCCATTCATGATTCAATTCACCAACGGTCTCTAAAGATTCCAAAGTCAGATTGCGAATAGGTTCAGCATTGATAGCAGGATAAACATACTCATAAATTTCTGCGGGAAAACCATACATGTCATAAATCATTTTAGGATTATGCTCTTCTGTCACAAAGGTTCCATCCGTATACCAATGAGCTGATAACATTACGATTCCATCTACTTTACCAATTTGCTCACCGAGCTTTCTCCAACTGTCAGTCCATTTATTATGGTCAATAATATTCATCGGGCTACCATGCCCAATAAATAAAACAGGGGTTTTCTTTTGCTGTGTCATATTCATTCTCACATTATTTATTAATCAGTTATTTGGAATTATAACGAAATAATTTAGAGATTTAAGTGGTATTTCTAGAACAATCTATTTCATGAATCCACACATAAAAAAAGCTCCCATTAGGGAGCTTTTTTAGGAATCTTTAAAAGATAAAACTATTTACAAGAATTCTGTAAACCAAAATTGATCACATCCGTTAATTCTATTTTGTTGCCTTGCGCATCAGTTTTCCAAATCGGAGAAACATCGATTTGGATGTTTTCAAAATATTCAGGATGTGCTTTTGCCTCATCATTAATTGCGTAAGAGCCATCATCATCACCATAACTCATTACATAAATTGAATCACCAGCACCGCACCAAATTGCAACGGAATCCACTGTAAATGGCCATTTGCCTTCAAATTCACCATTTTCAATATAAGTCGTATCTTGCGCAAAAGAAGCTTGTCCAAATAGTGCTAAAACAGCCAGTGTATATAAAATCTTTTTCATTATATTTTTCCTTATCTAAGATTGGAAAGACAATATACTTCAATTAGATATCAAAATTATTGATCTACATTATGAATATAGTTTTCTATTCTTTTGTTTTCATCATGCAGTGTAAATCTTAATAACTATTAAACTTATCACTCATAATATATTTATTACTAATATTATCTTAAATGCTTTATATCGCGTTTTTAATATGAATCTTATAGCTTTTTCGGTAAACTACACTGCAAGTTTTCTATTTATAATTAATTATTTATCATGCTAAGGAAAGATTATGAGCTATAA
The DNA here is from genome assembly GCA_947631095.1 of uncultured Wohlfahrtiimonas sp. Taxonomy (GTDB): domain Bacteria; phylum Pseudomonadota; class Gammaproteobacteria; order Cardiobacteriales; family Wohlfahrtiimonadaceae; genus Wohlfahrtiimonas. The sequence goes on along the minus strand of CANRJX010000012.1, from coordinate 8,750 downwards.
AAAAATCTCCATTACCATCGGCCTATTACTTGGTACGCTCGTTTCAGCACAACCTACAACTCAACAAGATGAATTAGCACCAAATTCTATCATTGCATATTTTGATGAAAATGGAACTTTATTACCAAATAGAGAATTAAGCACTTATTATAGATACTTTAAAGATATCGTTAGCGGTTGTTACTTAGTTCAAGATTTTTATACCAGTAATGACCAAAAACAAACAGATCCTATCTGCTTTACCGATCCTGCAGAGCTACAATCATGGTTCCCACAAAGCATGCAAGGTCCAATCACTTTTTGGAGCATTGATGGACAAAAAATGCAAGAAGGTTATAGCCAACAAGATGGTGGAACCTCTGGTTTTTGGACAACTTGGGATCAATATGGAAACAGTAATACTTATGAGTTAATTAATGATGAACTCATCATTTCTTATTTTGATCAAGATGGAAATACTCAGCCAAGCCCTGTTCCTGGCGGTACATTCAGAACACTTTTAGAACAATATCCTGAAAATAATGAATACATCGTTGCAGATTACTTTACCGACAGTAGAACACGTCAAATGGATCCTGTTGCAATTACTGAAGATGATTTATTCCGTTGGAATATCGAATCACGCCGTGGCACTTATGCCTACTACAACACGGAAGGCGATTTATTAACACTAGAAGAATATAATAGTAATGGATTATTAGATGGCTCTATTACGAATTGGTACGACGGTGCTTATCCTCCACAAAAATTTGAAACCATTACGTTTAATGATGGCCAACAAGAAGGCTTATATGTTCGCTGGTACATTAATGGCAATCCAAAAATAAAATTGATCATAGAAGATAATGCAATTAATGCTTTAGAATGTTGGGATGAAAATTTCCAAGCACTTCCACGAGATAACTGTATTGCCTTACTAGATGAACCTCAAAATGCACATGTGGACACAGCACCTATAGAAATTATGATTCCTGAAGAAAATGCAGATGATGCAACAGAGACATTAGAAGAAGCTGATATTCCATCTGTTGAGGTCATCATGCCAGCTGAAGATTTAGATGATACAACTGATTCAAATTATACTGATGAATTCGAAGGCTCTGAAAACGATCAAAACATTGATGAAATCAATAATGAAGTCGATCTCAATTATGATGAACAATTAGAAGAAATTGAAGAAATCGAAGCGCAATATGATGAGCCAGAAGCACCTGAACAAACAGAAGGACAAAAAATTCTTAATTCAATTAAAGGCATTTTAAATGCTTTGTAATTTTTAAAGAAAGACTTAAAAATTAGGCGGCAAATAAAATTGCTGTCTTTTTTTTGTCATGGGATGTGTAAATGATAATTCTGCTGCATGTAAATAGAGGCGATTATGCCCTTTTAATGCTTCGTCATGTGCATAAAATCGATCTCCCAATATCGGATGACCAATACTCATCATATGTACACGAAGCTGATGAGATCTTCCAGTCACTGGGATTAGCTCAATCAATGTATTATGATCTTTGTCTTCTTCAATAACTTTATAATGAGTTAATGCATCTTTTCCATATTCATAAGAAACCATTTGTTTTGGTCGATTTGGCCAATCGCAAATCAATGGAAAATCAATGCTACCTTCTTTCTTTTCCAAAATGCCAAACACTTTTGCGATGTATTTTTTATCTGTTTCTCTTTCACGAAATTGACGTTTTAACTCTCGCTCAGCCTCTAAATGCAATGCGACAACCATAATGCCACTCGTTGCTAAATCTAAGCGATGAACTGTTTCAGCATCAGGAAATTCCCATTGTACGCGCGTCAAAATACTGTCTAATAATTCTGCGGGTTTACCCGGAACCGATAGAAGATCATGTGGCTTATTCACCACCATAATATCTCTATCTTGATAAAGAATATCCAACCATGGTGAGATGGCAGGATCATAATAATAATCCATACTTAATCTTTATTTGATAATGCTAATAATCTAACTTGGGCTTGATAACGCTTATATTCAGACATAATAAATATGATGACTGCAATCCAAACAATGATGAATCCAACAAGTCGCATAAAACTAATTTGCTCATTAAAAAAGACAACGCCATTAAACATCTGCATTGTGGGCGAAATGAACTGAATAATACCAATTAATGAAAGTGGAATTTTCTTTGCACCTTCAGAAAATAATAATAATGGTACTGTTGTCATTGCCCCTGATAAAAGTAATAACACCAATGAAAGTGTCGGCAATGCCGTAAAGATGAATTGCCCTGTTTGATAGGTATAAATCAAATATACAACGGCAAACGGCAACATAAAAAAGGTTTCAAATGCAATGTTTGGCAATGTTTTTACAGGATGTGTTTTTTTTAATAACCCATAGACAGAAAAAGTAGAGGCTAAAATTAACGCAATATATGGTACCGTTTGCCCTTCTATCGTCAGCCAAAGAATGCCAAAAATAGCAATGCTCACTGCTAACGTTTGCAAGTGCGACAATCGTTCTTTTAATATCAAGCGTCCTAAAAAAATACTTAATAATGGTGTTAAAAAATAACCTAAGCTCGCATCTACAATACGATTATTAGTAATCGCCCAAAGATAAGCCATCCAATTAAAAAAGAGCAACTGAGAGGTAATAAATAAGACTAAAACTGTTTTACGCTGCATTAAAATCGCGATGATTGACCGCCATTCTTTATATAAAGTCAGCAATAACACCACGAAAACTACAGACCATATAATGCGTTGAGACATCAATTGTGTTGAGCCAAGAACTTTGAGCGAGTACCAATACAGTGGAAAATTTCCCCATATCAAATAGCATCCTAAAGTATAGAGAATTCCCTTTTTATATTCGCTTTGATTCACTGTATTCAGCCTTTATAGTGTTGTTTATCAGCATCGGATAAAACTGCTTCCAAAAGATCGAGCTCATATCGCAATTGATTAGCAGTTTCTTCGCTAATTTTACGAGTCGATTTTAATCGTATTAGCTCAGCTCGCTCTGCACGAATTGCCGATAAACGAAAACGCAGCTCTAATTGATCATAATATTCTGTTTCTGAATCTGAAATACCTAAATATTGTCTAATATTGCTCGAAACTCGATTATGAATATCAGCAATACGTTCAGGGTCAACTTTTACCTCACTATTATTCAAGCGTGATGCCAAAGTTTGCATACTTGCTAAAGCGACTTGTTGCATAGCTGCTTTAGCGACTTTAATCTCTAACTCATCATCGCTGGTATCTGCAGAAAATCCTCGCAGCAACAAAGGCAAAATAACAATAGCGACAATTAATGATAATAAAATTACACCAATAGCGATAAAAATTACTTGGTAACGTGCAGGCACTGCAATAATTTCTGGAGATGTGCTAATAAAAAATGGGATCGAGAGTGCTGCAGCGAGTGTTACTGCTCCCCTAACGCCTGCAAATGTCATAATGACTAATTCTTTAATCGTTAAGCTTTCAAACTCCAAACCTTTCTTCAAGCGCAATATTTTCTTCAAATATTTCATAGCCAGTAACCATAAAAAACGCACCAGCATCAACATTCCATAGATAATAAAAATATCTGATACTAAATTGAATAACGTAATATCATCAGTAGAAACACGTTCAATTGAGTACTCAATAATTTTTGGTATTTGTAAACCCAGCATTAAAAATACGATGCCGTTTAATAAATACTCCAAAACACTCCAAATGCTATTTGCTTGAAATCTCATAGAAATAGAAACATTATTCATAGTATTACTGTATGTCACTGTCATACCAGAAATAACAGCCGCCAAAATTCCGGAAGCTCCTAGATGTTCAGCAATAACATAGACCAAGAATGGTAATAATAATAAAAACACCATTTGGATAGCTGATTCATCACCTTTGAGCTTTGTAAGTATCTTAATTAATCTCACATAAACCAAAGTTACGCCCAAGCCAATTAAAACGCCTCCGCCAGACATTAAAATAAAGTTGCCACCCAACTCTACATAATCAGTCACAGTTTTAAAAACCATCGTTCCCATGATAATAGCAACAGCATATTTCAAAGAAACTAAAGCTGAAGCATCATTCAACAAGGCTTCACCTTCTAAAATTTTATTAATTTTTTTAGGCAAACGTCCTTTACCAACAATTCCAGATAAAGCTACTGCATCAGTCGGTGAAAGAACTGCTGCTAATGCAAAAGCAACAGCTAAAGGCATATCAGGCATTAAAGTTGGAATGAATAAACCTAAACCTAAAACTGTTACAAATACTAAAAATAGCGCAAGACTGATAATTTCCCAGCGTGATTCCATAAATTCGTAAAATGGCATTCTTCTACCATCTGCGAATAATAGTGGCGGGATAAATAGTAATAAAAATAGATCAGGGTCAAAATCAACATGCAAACCAAATGATGGAAATGCTAATAAAGCACCGAGCATGATCTGTAAAATTGGGAGTGGTATTTTAAATGGTAATAAACGACGAATGACATCAGATAACGATACCATCGTAATCAATATCAATATTATATAAAAAGTATTCATATCGTTAGTCAACCCTGTATGTAGCCATAATCAATATTATGGCTAATTTAATTACCGCTATTATTACTAGCCTATTTAAAATTATACTTAATTATTAATATATTTTAGTGCGCTTTCAACTGTTTGAACTTCTTTAAAAAACTGCGAATCAATCGCAACAAATTCTGAAAATTGAATGCCATGATCGGTTAATAAAAGTTTTAAGCGCTTTAAAGTTTGACGATAATTGGTGTAATCTTTTTCATCACCGCCAAAAATCTCAAAAAACATTGCTTGGTTTGGAATGATAAATACAACTTCTTCACCATTCCATAGCACTAAATGTCCACTGCCCAATACTTGGAAAGTTGGCCCCATTTCAAACACAATATGTTTAATCACTTCCCATAATGGTTCTAAGTTAATTTGAATGAGCTGAGTTGCGAAAAAGCTAGTGATATCACTCAATGTCACTATATGAATGTGTGCCACTGTACAACTTAATTTATCTTCTATAATGCCACGCAATACTTCAGTAACAATCGCTTTTTGTGCAATAGAATTTTCAATCTCATTCACTAATTTCTGATTATCTTCTGTTTTAGGTAAGACCAATAATGTTGGAAATACATATAAAGGATCAGGAGATTGAGTATCTTTATTAAATGCACCGACAGAAAACTCACCATTTTTAGCCGTAATCGTCACAATCGATGGTTCAAAGTTATTGGGTCTAAAAGTGATTTTAGACACTTCCGTTAACTCGTGATAAATAGGAAACTTTGGACGCATAATTTGTGAAATTTGATAGCCTGCTCCAACAAATACAATGCCTGCTTCAGATAATTGCGGATACAATTGCTGAAGAGTTGCTGTCATTTTGCGACTAATATCTTCAGCTGTTGGTTTATCTAAATATGTTTGCAGCCCTGGTTGTATTTCTGATAATTGCAACATTACCGCAAGGTCTAAATATATTAATTCGGGCTGAGTCATGCTCATTCAGGGCTCCTTTGGAAAAACAAAATATTACTGTGCAAAGAAGTTTAACGTGTTCAAATGAAAAACTTCAACCAACAAATGGGATAAAGCAGCAACAACACCATAAATAATCACGAAGTATGGCATCCATTTACCACCCATCGCTCTAAATAATGGCTTTACATCGCCTTGTTTTTTACGATGCACAAGCACCATCATTCCTGGAATAATGACAGACCAAATTGCAGCAAACAATCCAGCAAAACCAATCGCCACAATAAAGCCACCTGGCAAACTCGCGCCTAAGAGAGTTGGTGGAATAAATGTGATCAGAGCAGTTTTGGTACGCCCTAAAGCAGAATCATCAAATTTACATAGATCCGCAATATAATCAAACAACCCTAAACCCGCACCCAAGAATGATGTAACCACAGCAAAGAACATAAAGAATTCTAATATCATTCTAAATAACTGAGACAGATTGACTGTATTGAGCAACCATACTAGATCATCATTGGCATTAGCCACTTCTAAAAATTGAGCTCTTGGAATATTGCCCATAATGCCCAAAGTCCAGATAAGATAGAAAACTAAGGTGATAATCATGCCAATTATAATGGCTAAACGAATTTTTTGCCCACCATCTCGCCCGTAATATTTAACAAAGCTTGGCACACTTGCATGAAAACAGAATGAAGTTAAGAAAAATGGCAAGCTGGCAAATGCATAAATTGCATATTGTGGTGTTCCTGATGGCTCAAACAAATTCGCCACAGAAACAGATTTCAATAACCCAGTCAATGATGCAAAAAGTGTCGTGAACATAGCAATCATTAAGATTGTTGAAACTCTGTCCACTGCTTTTGCTCCCCACCAAACCAATGATGATGCAATCAGTGCAAAAACTATCGCCGCGGAGACTTTGCTAATGGAAATTTCAAATTTTTCAAACAGTGCATTTTGGATGACAGAACCTGATCCATCAATGTAGGCATATAATAGTATATACAGCACAAATGCTACAGAAAGGCCATTGATAATAGCGGCACCTTTGCCTAAATTATCTTTAACCAAAGTATGAAAACTCGAACCCTCAGGATAACTAAGGTTTACTTCTAAAATTTCTTCTGCAGAATTTTGCATAAAAAATGTGGTCAGCAAAAGAATGAATATCATCCAGCTAAACCACATTCCTGCTGAAACTATCGGTAGAGTTAACATGCCTGCACCAATCATAGTGCCTGCTGCAATCATCGCACCACCAAACACAGATGGTTGAGTTTTTTTCATAAAGCTAATTCTCTTTCGTTTTAGAAAGAGGACATTCTACGCTTGAAACACAAGAAAACAACACTTTGGATCAATTATGACTTCATTGCAGTTTTCAAATTTGCGCCATAAATTATATATTTTTCAATTTGCTGTCTTGAAGAACCTTTCAAATGCTTTAGCTCACTTTCAGGAATCACGATACCACGCACTTTTTTATTCTGTGCAACATTTGGGTTATAAAAATCGATCACATCTTTCGGCACTTCAGCTTTTTCTATGATTGCATTTAATACCTCAGGGCTTTCAGCTCGCACTCTTACAAGCTGAGGAATGTCACCGTGACTGACTTCTGCAAATTTATCTCTTTCAACAATAACTTCTGACAAAGCTAATACTTTTGGAATATAAGCACGAGTAATTTTTGGCAAATCAATGCTCCAATAATCAGTGCCTTTACCTCTTTGACGATTCGCTTTAATGCTTTTCAAGACTCTACCTTCTCCAGCATTATAAGCAGCCATTGTTAATAGCCAGTCGCCATCAAACATTTTATTCAAATATTCCAAGTAATCTAACGCAGCCTTAGTAGATGAAGCCGTATTGTATCGGCCATCATAACTATTTTGCACATCCAAACCAAAGTTTTTAGCAGTCTGCTTACCAAATTGCCACAAACCAATATATTGGCCATTATTTGATGCCGCAGGTTGATAGCTACTTTCGATTAAAGGAATCATCGCCAACTCAGATGGCATGTCACGCTTTTTAATCTCAGTTAAAATATAGTTCATCAATACCAAGCGCTCTTTATCCAAATGGTCAAAGATGCGTGGATCTTTTTTGAAATTTTTGATATGTTTCTGTACTTCTTTATGATTAACTTCTTCAGTCAACTTTCTCTGATTAGAAAAGTTATCTAAAAATAATACTTCGTTACCTGTAGAGAGTGTAGTTTTAGCACTAGCGCATGCTGTAATCGCAACAGCACAGATTATAGCTAGTATTAAATAAAGGTAATGTCGAATGTGTTTTTCATTCAATTCAAACATTTATAGTAATACCTAATCCATTTAAAGTGCGTAATTTTAACATAGTAAAAAATAATAGCACCGAAAACGCACTCAATCGGATGAAATATAACGTTTATTTTTTTAATTTTTATATTGTTTCAACCAACAAAGCACTGATTTTTACATTAATTGAACACCGAATAGTAAATTTTTTTTATTTTTATAATTTCATGGCTTTTAGTTAATTTTTATACAGTTTATTTCTATAAAATATAAATATTTTTATCATTTATTTGTTGATTTTGTCTGTTAAAGATCATATAAAATATTCCCACATATGAATACCTTCTGAACTTTTCACTTAAATTTTGAAAAGTTTGACCAATATACGTATAATTACCCTATTTTTTCTGTCACTAATCATGAGGCTACATGTCTACAACTGACTTACCAAAGGTGCTGTTGATCAATGGTCCCAATCTCAATATGATTGGTACCAGAGAACCCCATATCTATGGCTCAACAACACTGCCACAATTAGAAGAACAATTAACAGGTTTAGCTTCAACATTACAAATCAATCTTTCATGCTTTCAATCGAATATTGAAGGTGAAATCATCACAAAAATTCAACAAGCAAAATTCAATAACACTGAAGTGATTGTCATTAATCCTGGCGCCTATACACATACAAGTATTGGTATTCGTGATGCTTTTTTGAGCGTACAAATTCCTTTTATAGAAATTCATATCTCAAATGTGTATGCTCGTGAGAATTTTAGACACCACTCATATTTATCAGATGTTGCTTCAGGAATTCTGGTGGGACATGGTCTTTTCGGCTACGAGCTAGCGCTCTATAGAGCTAAAAACCTTATCTCACCAAGATAATCAATAACTTTGTCGTAGGAGAATACAAACTCATGGATATTCGTAAAATTAAAAATTTAATAGACCTAGTTGATGAATC
>CANRJX010000011.1 GCA_947631095.1 uncultured Wohlfahrtiimonas sp. | reverse complement strand
CCTATCGTCTAGAGGCCTAGGACACTGCCCTTTCACGGCGGCAACCGGGGTTCGAATCCCCGTAGGGACGCCATATTAATAGAAGCCTGCACAATGTTGCAGGCTTTTTGCTATCAGGAGAAATAACTTATGTACGAAGAAGATTTTGAAGATTACGGCCCAAGTAAGAGTCAGTTAAAAAGAGAAGCCGATGCTAGACAAAATGTAGGTATCTCAATGATCCAGTTATCAAAGAATGATTTGGAAAGTTTAGAATTGCCAATTTCTTTATATGAAGCAATCTTGCTAGCACAAGAAATGCGTAATGATTCATCATTAAAACGCCAGAAACAATTAATTGGCAAATTAATGCGAGCATTTGATGATGAAGACTATGCACGATTATCTAGGCGTTTAGAAGGTTTAAGATCTGGCAGTGAACAGCAAAAAATGATCGAAAAATGGGTTGAGAATAAGGTTGAGCGCTTGCTGGCTGCTGATGCATCTGTGAATGATGAGATTGTTGAGCAGTTAGATGATTTGGATTTTCAATATATGCGACAAATGGTGCGTAACTCTATTAATGAGATTAAAAAAGGTGGTAAGTCTCGTAGTCGCACGCTTCTATTTAGATATTTGCGTGATAAATTTGAAGAAAAGGCATAGTTAAAGTTTAAATTATCTATATAATGAGGTACTGCAAAGGTTGTTCTGAAAATTAGCCAATGGAATATAATAATTATGAGTAATTTTAAAATCATGGTCGTTGACGATAGTAGCACTGTCCGTAAAACAGCTGAACTAATTTTATCCAAAGAAGGATTTGACGTTGTTTCAGAAATTGATGGTTTTAATGCTTTGGCGCACATAGAAGACATTAAGCCTGATCTTATTTTTATGGATGTAATGATGCCAAATTTGGATGGTTATGATACATGCCAAATTATTAAAGGCTCGCCTTCAGAGCTTTCCAAGACACCTGTTATTATGCTGACTAGTAAAGACAGTGCCTTCGATAAGGCAAGAGGGCAGTTGGCCGGTTGCGATGCTTTTATTACTAAACCTTTTACGCGAGATGATTTGCTGCATGTAATTGAAAAGTTTAAAGCATAAGGGATCATTGAGTGACCAAAAACAACACTATAGTTAATACTGAAGATCAGGCTGATAATATTTTGTATCAACAACAGCGAAAATATCTCGCTGTCGCCTTTTTTCTCTGTGGCATTTTTTTGGTGGGCTTTATTATTTTTGCATTTGTTAGTTTGCCGAAATATCAAACAAATCAAAATGTTGAACACTTATCAAAAGCTTATGAAACTATTCGGGAAATTGATTATTATGTCAGTATTCAAGCACAGGGTGGGCAATTAAGTAATGATGTGCTGCAAGAAAAAATTGATGAAACTACGAAGATACTCAATAAAATAGACAGTCATGATGTTGATAATATTAAAAGCGTCTGGAATGAGTTTAGAGTTTTAATTTCAGATCGTTCTTATGCGTTTAATAGCTTAAACAATGCCATTCAATTGAGATTACGTGCAGATACAGCAAGTACATCGCTATATAAGATACTAATGATGGTCTCGGAACAGTTATCAATCACAGGATCAGTTAGCCTAGAAACAATTCGCTATGTTGATCAGGTTGCTAATGCGGTGAGTGGTTTACACACAAATATCTCGACTGTATTAAATAGTCAATCCAAGGTTGAGATTCAAACTATCGCAGAGCTGACTGAAAGTTTATCTTTGGTTCAAAGAGGATTAAATACGTTAATGATGGGTATGCCTGCGGAAGGTATTCAAAGCTTGAAAGGCGCGCTGGAAGAAGAAAATATTATTGAATCACAATTTATCTTTAATCAGCTTGCTAGAGATGTTTATGATTTGATTCAAGATGCGAGCGGAATTGTTTTATTGAATCAAATGAAGGTTCGTTTGCAAGAAGAGAAAGATAAAATTCAAAATATTTTGCAGCAAACCATTGATAATGCATATTTATCACAACAGGAATATATAGAGACAACTAATCGATCGGTTTTTTTAATCTCATTAATTGCATCCATTGGCACAGTAATATTTTTTATCATTTTTGCTTTCTTATTTTTACGACTCAATAAATCGCGTTTATTTATTGCCTCAGAAAAAGATGCAAGAGATCAGAGAATTACTGAAGTAATGAGAGTGTTAGATAAATTTGTTATCTTGCGGGAACGTTTATTACCGCAATTAGAGATAGTTTCATCTTTGAATAATGAAAGTGATAGAATTCTTCAAAAAGGTCGAAAAGTACGAGAGTCAACAGAAGGTTTTGCCAATGCTATTAAAGATATGGGCCATACTTATGAGTATTTAGAACAATCTTTAACTCATGATTTGTCTTTAATTAAAACAGATGTGGTTGATTTAGAAGAACTAAGAACAACATTGAAAAAACAACTGAAATTTTTTCTAGAGCGTAAAGAGCAATTGGTTAATATGAAGCAGGGCTCTTTATTGGTGGATGAGTTTTTTATAGATGTTGTGAGTAATACAAATGATTCTGTGACTGCATATAGAGAAGTTGAGCAAGAATTGATGTTAATTATTTCAGAAATTGATCAGTTAAATAGAGGATTGAAGGAATAATAATGGATAAAATAATTAAGTTAACTGATTTAGAAATCATCGAAGAGTTAAAGAATATCGCAGCGGATTTACGAGTAACTTTAGAAACATTATTAGAAGATTCCAATGATGAAGTGGATGAAAAAAACAATATTACTGCTTCTTTAGAAGAGTTGTCTAATATCTTTACTGTTTTAAATTGGGATAAAGCGATTGAATACACAGCCCAATCTTTAGAATATGTTCCTTTGCTCTCAGCCTTTGGTGAAGATGATGCTGAAAAGTTTTTGTTGCATTATTGTTTAGTCTTAGAGCAAGCTCTTGAAAATTATGAAAACTTAGAATTCATTACAGAAGATAACATTATTGGAAATTATAATGCTGATTCTGAAAAATCTTCTAGTGAAATTAATGCAACTTTATTGAAAATACTAAGAACCTTGTACCAGAAACAACTCTTATTATTGATCAAAAATAGTGATAAAAAAATTGCTTTAAATGCATTAAATGCGCTCAGTCGTGACATTTCTTCTGCATTACCAAAACTCAATGCAAGAGATTGGCTGTTGCTCTCATTTTATATTCAAGCAATATTGGATGGTGAATTAGCACTAGACGTTAATACACATAGATTGTTGGCTCATTTAGATTTGAGATTGTCATCATTATTGAGCGATAAAGATGTCCCAGAAGGTATTTATGAAGATCTTTTAAATACGATAAAAGATTTAGATAATGGCCCTGCTTTTATTGAAAATAATATTCTGACACAAGATGTTTATTCAATTACCCCGATTGTCTATAAGAAATTTGGTGCGGCTGTTAAAGATGATTTGGTCAAAATTCATGAGCAGTTAGAACGTATTTATTTAGACTATTCCCAGCGATTACGTTTACAAGAATCATTTTCTTTTTTAGAAAATTTAAAGTGTGTGCTTAATTTTATGGGGTTAAAACGTCTATCTTTATTGGCAGAAAATATACTCATAGATTTTAAAAAATTGGTCGATCGTCCTGTGAATGATGATCAATTTAATGAAATTGTTAGCCAGTTTTGGGTTTTAGAAAGCTTTTTATCTAATTTATGGATGAGAAAAGATCAAGTTGTTCCATTGTCATACAGCGAAGCTCAGAATTGGGCATATGCAAGTGCTAAACAAGCAACTTTGAAGTTTTTCACTATTGAATACAAGCAAATTCGTGAAAAAATCATTAATGCATCAGATGCTGCCGAATTATTAGATTTGCAGAAAAAATTATTTAATACTGTCAAAGCAGAGAAAATTTTGTCGATTTCTTATGGTTTGACGAAATATTTTATTGATGGTTTTATGTCGCAACCTTTATCAAAGGATGATTTATTAGAAATTACGTTGGCGATTGAATATATCAGCAATATGAACTTTGAAAATAGAGTAGTTGTTGATGATGTTGTTTGTAATGCACAAGAAATTTTACAAAGACATTTACAGAACATTAACTCCATCACAGAAATTCAAGATGAGCCTCAATTTGATAAAGATTTACTGGATGCATTTAGTGAAGATTTAAATAATCTAGAATATGAGTTAACACAACTGATTACTAAAGGTGTAGAAACCAAAACAGAATATGATGATTTAATCAGAATTGTTCATACACTGCGTGGTAATGCTGAAATTGTAAAACTTAAAGATGTTGCTAAATTAGCGGGTATTTTAGAGAATAATATGTGCAGTAATTTGTCGTATAATGCCGATATCATCGAGTTATATCACAAATCTATATTGAATATTATTGAGCAATTTAAAGCATTTTTAGCAAAATTTAACTAGGAGTTGTACGGATGTCTGACATAATCACTTTAAAAGATGTTTCGCTATCATTTGGCGAGCGAGTCATTTTTGATCAGATTTCAATGTCCATTCCTAAAGGTAAAATTACGGCTGTTATGGGGCCTTCAGGTACTGGTAAAACAACATTACTTAAATTAATGACACAGCAAGTTATTCCTCAGACTGGAAATGTTTCTGTAATGGGGAAGGCATTAAATAAAGTCTCTCGTAAAGAGCTTTATGAATTGCGTAAGCAAATGGGTTTACTCTTTCAATCAGGGGCATTATTTACTGATATGTCAGTGTTTGATAATGTTGCTTTTGCACTGAGACAACATACCGATCTCTCAGAGGAATTGATTAATACATTGGTTTTATTAAAACTTGAAGCAGTCGGTTTACGGGCGCTAAAAGATGCTAAACCATCATCTTTGTCAGGTGGGCAAGCGCGTCGTGTTGCTTTAGCAAGAGCGATTGCATTAGATCCTCAGATTTTACTATATGATGAGCCATTCACAGGGCAAGATCCTATCTCGATGGGTGTGCTTATTCGATTAATTAAAAATTTGAATGATGCATTAGATTTAACGAGTATCATTGTTTCCCATGATGTAGAAGAAGTATTGAGCATCGCAGATTATGTATATATTTTAAGTGGTGGGAAAATCATCGCACAAGGCAGTGCTGATGAAATTAAGGCAGATCAAAATATTTGGGTCAGACAGTTCATCGAAGGATTATCAGATGGCCCTGTACCATTTAGCTTGCCAACAACATCTTTGAAGGATGAGTTATTAGCATGAGATTTATAGAAACAACTGGTCAAAAAGTCATTCAATTTATTTCTTCTTTGGGTGATAGTGTTGTATTTTTTTTCGCAATCACGAAACATTTTACATACTTATTTCAAAAACCTGGTTTATTTGCACGTCAAGTTTATCAATTGGGTATTTTATCTTTGCCAATTATTTTATTATCAGGTCTGTTTATCGGCATGGTTTTGGCATTCCAAGGTTATGTGAATTTAGTAAAATTTGGTGCTGAAGCATCTGTTGGTACAGTCACAGCATTGGCTTTGTTTAGAGAGCTTAGCTCTGTGTTTACAGCTTTATTATATGCAGGGCGTGCAGGATCGTCGCTTACTGCAGAAATTGGGTTAATGAGAGCAACAGAGCAGTGGTCAAGTTACGAAATGATGGCTGTTGATCCATATCGCTATATCTTATTACCACGTTTGATGGCAGGTATTATTGTGGTACCTATTTTGACAATTCTATTTTCAGATATCGGAATTTTAGGAAGTTACTATATTGCAGTTGAAGTATTGGGGCTAGATGGTGGTGGTTATTGGTCACAAATGCAATCTTCAGTCGTATTTTATGATGATATTTTTAATGGTGTGATTGTTAAAAGTATTGTTTTTGGCCTAATTTGTAATTTAGTCGCATTGAGAGAAGGTTTGATGGGGGGTGCCACTTCAAGTGGTATTGCAAATTCAACAACAGCAACAGTGGTTAAAGCATCATTGTTGATTTTAGCGGCAGACTTCTTATTAACAGCCTTGTTGTTTAGATAAAAAAATTACAACAAAACAATTAAGGATAATCAAAATGAATAAGATGAAATTAATCTGGCTTCAGATTTTAATTGTTTTCTCATTATTTATGTCAGTGATCTATGCGGAAATTGAAGAGCATAAGCAAGTCAGTGATATATTTTTATATAAAACTATTCCTGGTGATAGCTTATGGAATATTTCACAAAGACATTTGCATAATATAAGTTTATGGACAGAATTAAAAAAAATTAATCAACTACCGAATGATGACTATATTGAACCGGGGACTTTAATTAAAGTTCCAAGGCAATGGTTAAAAGTCAATCAATCTGCAGCAACGTTAGTGCATGCAGTGGGCGAAGTGAAAATTATCAATAATCATGAACAAATATTAATTTTGGATCAAGATTTTACCAATAAGGATAATTTAATTCTGACGGCAGGTGATACGGTTATTACAGGTGAAGGCGGTTTGGCAACTATCTTATTTAAAGATGGTTCAAGATTACTTTGACAAAGTGACAGTAAACTAATTTTAAATGATTTAATCGCTTTGGGCGATGGGTCATTGAGTGATATTAAATTACAATTAGAAAAAGGGCGATTGGAAAATCGTGTTTATTCTAGTCCTATTTCCAATACAAATTATGAAGTAAAAACTGCAACTGCAACAACTTCAGTTCGTGGAACAATATTTCGAATGGGTTTAGAAAATGATAATAGTGTAACTGAGGTTGTTAAAGGTAAAGTGGTTGCAAAATCACAAGAAGGTGCAAAAAATGTTGCAGAGTTATTGGAAGGGCAAGCCATTATTATTGAAAAAGATGGTGAAACTAAACATGTTGAAATGTTAGCCGCTCCTGAATTTAATAATTTCCCGCAATTAATAGAAAGTGTCCCGATTAGAATTGAAGTGACTCCGGTCGAAAATATAGTTGGTTATTCAACTAAAATCATTCCGGTAGGTACTGATGAACATGAAGCTGTATCGAGCGTGAGATCTGAAGGGAATGTACTATTGGGTGATGATCTGTCTGATGGGAGATATACATTAATCACGAGTGCAATTGATCAATATGGCGTCACAGGACAACCAGCAGCTTATGAGTTTATTTTAAATGCGAGACCATTTGCAGCAGAATTAATTGCACCCACTCAAGAAGAGAAAGTTTTGCTTAAAAATTTAGAGTTTCGTTGGCAAAAAGTGAATGATGAAGCGAGTAAATATTATTTACAGGTGTCAAAAGATGATATTTTTAGAGATATTGTCATTGATGCTGATAATTTAACTGAATCGACGTATAAACCTGAAAATTTATTATCAGGCATATATTTTTGGCGTGTTGCTTCTATTGATGACAATGGCAAAAGAGGACCTTTTTCTCCAGAACAATCTTTTAGGGTTTTATTAGAAGATCCATATCTTGAAAAATCAAAGATTAAAAGAGTGGATATAGAGTTAGAATGGGCGCCATTGGAAGAAGGAACTCAGTATAAGATTCAAATTTCTAACAGTAGTAATTTCGCTCAGGTATTGGTAGAGCAACAGTTAGCAGAAAATCATTATTATGTAGAAGATTTATCACCAGGTACTTACTATTTTAGAGTTCAATCGACTGCTAAAGATGGCTATATTAGTGAGTGGGGATTACCACATAAATTTGATGTTTTAGACATTGAATCAATCTCTGAAAAAATTCAAAAATAACCATTGAAAATAGATTAAATAAAAAACTCCCATAAGAAATGTACTAGTGGGAGTTTTTTATTATGCTGAATGGCTATATTTTATTTATGATCTTTCTAAAGCTTCGATGGGTGCTAGTTGAGCGGCTCTTCTTGCAGGAAAGTAACCAAATAGAACGCCAATTGCAGTAGATGCACCGATAGCAACCATAATTGAGATTAAAGAGAAACCAACCTTCAAATCTAACTCTAGCTGATTAATTCCAAAACCTGCAGAATAAGCCACTAAAATCCCAATACAACCCCCCAATAAACAAACCAAAATGGCTTCGATTAAAAATTGCATAGATATATCACTTTTACGAGCGCCAACAGCCATTCGCATACCGATTTCTTTGGTGCGCTCAGCGACGGAGACTAGCATGATATTCATTACGCCAATACCGCCGACGACTAAAGAGATCATCGCGATAGAGAAGATTAAAAAGCGCATAACAAAAGTAGTTTCTTCTATCAATTCTTTGAATGAGTCTGCAGTAAATATAAAGAAATCTTTTGTACCATGTAATTGGATCATAAGGCTTGTTAGGGTTTGTTCTGCTAATTTCATATCAATATCATCTTGAACAGTCACAGTGATATTGCGTAAATAGCTCTGTCCCAATAAACGCTTCATGGCTGTTGAATATGGAATGAAAACTGTCAGATTACTATAGCCACTGGCGCGTTGAGATTTTGATGTGGCAACGCCGATAATTCGCATCGGCAGACGATTTAAAGTAATGACTTCTCCAATAGGATTGGAGCCATCTGTAAATAGTTCATCTCTTGTGCTTTCATCAATAACGACATCTAAGCTTAAGTTTTCTTCATTCTCTTCATTAAAGAAAATGCCTTCAGCTGGGAAATAGCCTTCCGTTTCAAAATATTGTGTTCCTACACCCATTACCGAAACATTTTTTTCCAAATTGCCATATCGAGCAAGTGCGCTTGTACTTACAACGGGTGTGACATTTTTAATGAATGCTTGTTGACTTAAAAAGTTCACATCATGTGGCGTTAAGCTGCGTACACGACCAGATCTCGCATCACCAAAGCCACTGCCTGGATAAATGGTAAGCGTACTTGTACCCATTGAATTAATGCTGCTCAGTATTTGATTCATGGTGCCTTGCCCAAGAGCGATGACGAGCACAACAGAAGCGATACCTATGATAATGCCAAGCATGGTTAAAAATGTACGCATGCGTTGCATGGACATCGAAATGAGAGCCATTCTGAATGCATTGACGATACGATCAAAGAGTAATATCCATTCAGATGCTCTTTTTTGATTCAGCTTTGGTAGTTGTACAGGCTCAGTTTTATTTTTTTCAATCGTTGGCGGTGTATTTTGACGATCTGATATGACATTACCATCTTTAAGTTCTATGATGCGTGTTGCATGGTTGGCAACATGTTTATCATGAGTGACGAGAATAATGGTATGTCCTGCTTGATTAAGTTCTTGAAGGATTTTTAAAACTTGCTCGCCACTTTCACTGTCTAGAGCTCCTGTTGGTTCATCAGCAAGAATGACTTCACCGCCATTCATTAATGCACGAGCGATACTAACACGTTGCTGCTGTCCACCTGAGAGCTGTGTCGGATAATATTTAACACGTTCTTGTAACCCAAGCGCAGTCAATAAGGCATCTGAACGATTTTTGCGATCTTTTGGTGAAAAGCCTGCATAAATAGCTGGAACTTCGACATTACCCTCAGCATTCAGTGTGGATAATAAGTGATAACGTTGAAAAATAAATCCAAAATGTTCACGGCGTAATTTGGCAAGTTGATCATCTGCATATTGACCAATATCTTCATTATGGAAAATATATTCACCAGAAGTTGGTTGATCTAAGCAACCCAAAATGTTCATTAATGTCGACTTACCCGAGCCGGAAGCTCCGATGATAGCGATCATTTCACCTTCATTAATCGTTAGGTCAATGTCTTTTAAAATCTGTACATTGGTATCACCTGATTGAAATGAACGAGTGATATTTTTTAACTCAATTAAAGACATGATCTTACCTCATGCGCGGCATGCGATTTGGACCAGCAGAATCACCGCCTGTTAATGATTCTGATAAAATAATATTCTCATCACCATTTAAACCAGAGGTGATTTCTGTATAAATATTATTACTGATACCTAATGTAACTTTACGCGGTGAAATTTTGCCATTTGCATCTTTTACCCAAACATAAGCTTCGTTTCTTTCGAGCTTTTCTTCGGGCAGTGGTAATGATGATGGTTTAAAGCGAGTCGCCATAGTGGATACCACTAGTTTATCTTCCACGCTATCTACGACAATATAGACTTGTGCTGTCATATCAATTAAAAATCGACGCTCTTTATTATCTACTTTTAAAATACCATTGTAATAAATAGCTTCTGTGCTTGTTGTTGTGGCTGCATTGCCAACCGTTGTTTGGAATTTTTCAGGTGCAAGTTCTGTTGATTCTAGCGATGCAGGATAGCGTTTTTTAGGCTCACCTAAAATACTAAAATATCCTTTCATGCCTGGTTCGATTTTTGTGATATCTGCTTCAGAGATTTGAGCTTTAATATGCATCGTGTCTAAGTCAGCAATTTTAACAATCGTGGGTGCAGTTTGGCTGGAATTAACAGTTTGGCCTTCCTTGACAATCGTTGCAACAACAACGCCATCCATAGGTGCTACGATTTTCGTATAAGTTAAATCTAACTTTGCAGTATCTAAAGCAATTTTTGCTTGAGCGATTTGTGCATCTAATGCATCTAATTCTGCTTCTAATACACGTAAGTTTGCCTCTGCAATGTCTACATCAGACTGTGTTGTGGCTTTTTGGCGAATTAAGTTTTGTTGACGTTGTAAAGTTACTTGAGCATTCACGATTTGTGCTTCTTTTGCCATTTTTGCTGCTTCAACATTTTTTAAGCGAGCTTCACTGTCTTTGACGGAGTTTTGTTGTGGAAGATCATCAATTTCTGCAATTAACTCCCCTTTTTTAACAGTATCTCCTAAGCTGACATGCAGCTTTTTGATCTGACCTGAAACTTGTGCCCCCACTTCAACTTGTTGTGAGGCTTCTAATTTACCATCTGCCAAGATTGTGACTTCTAAATCTTGTTTTTTAACAGGCTCAGTTAGGTAGTTAATTGGAATTTGAGTGAAATATTTTTGATAAATAATAATGCCCACAATACATAAAATAGTGAGCACTAAGATAAAGACTTTAACATTTTTTATTTTCATGAGGAGATGCCGTTTCAAGATAAATTTTGTGAATTATATAGAATTAAAAATTGTATTTTGTATAGAGAATGTAAAGGTTGTGAGTAAATGGAAAATTACGGTTGGTATTCGATGGTTCTAGTTCTGATAATCGTTTTTTTATTTATATTCTCTTCTTTTTGTTTCGTCCAACTACCAAAATTATCGGTTTCTAATATTGTGATAAAAACATCATTTTCAGTGCCATTCGGTTGAATTTGATCATGAGTTAAATAGGTGTATTTTAGCGATTCATAAGGGATTAATGGGTGATCTAAAAAAAGATTTTGTTTGGTAATATGACCCAAGGCATCAAAATATGTATCAATAATTAAGTCACCATCATCAAAACGTAAATAATCGGGTGCTAACCATTCGGTTTTTATGATGGATGTATGTTCTTTATGATTGATGGTGTAAATGAATTCAATGTCTCTGTGGCCGTTAATATACGGCTCATAGCGTTGTATTAAAAAATCATCGTAAATGACTTCGGTAATGTAACCAAAGCGATTAAATGTTGTCGTGATTTTCTGTATTTTATGGCCATTTTCATCCATTTCATAAACAGTCATTTTTTCAGCAGGATGATGAATACCAGCATAAAACCAATCATTTTGAACATCTAAGTCGCTCGCTAAGGCCACTTGAAATAGCATCATAATGAAAATTATCTTTTTAAACATAGCATCCACCTCACGGTTATTATCTATTTCTAGATTTTCTTTGGTGATTCACAATAGACAACAATAAGGTTAATCCAAAGAGCGTAGCAAAAACAATAATCCAAGGTTTATCACCATATTTTACATATGCTGTTAATCCTTCTTTACCGATAACAGTTGCTGATAAAGTTGTTGCTTCAAAAAGTGGCGCTTGTGCTGTGATTTGACCATTCGCATTAATAAATGCTGTGACGCCAGTATTAGTCGCTCTTGCGATGGGGCGTGCAAACTCAATGGCACGAGCCTGAACAATTTGTAAATGTTGCCAAGGTGCTAAGGAGTTGCCAAACCAAGCATCATTGCTGATGTTGATTAAAAAACCACTCTGTTCAGCTTGATAACGCAATGTTTCACCAAAGACAGCTTCAAAACAGATGGATCCAGTGGTTTGTGTTGAAAATTGTGAAAATGTGAAAGGTTTTTGTTGGATATTACCTCTAGTAAAACCGGCTAATGGAATATCAATCCATTGATAAAAAACACCAAATACTTCAGGTAATGGAATATATTCACCAAAAGGAAGTAGGCGATATTTATCATAAAAATGATCATCTTGTTGAGATTCTCCAAGATGAACGAACGAATTGAATTGTTCAAAATTACTATTTTCTCTTGGAATGCCTAATAAGATTTCTGTGTCTGTATAATCTGACCATTGTCTGAGATTATTCATCAATCCATCCATTTGATCGTAATATGCAACGACAGCTGTTTCAGGCCATATGACTAAGTTAGACTTTTCAATGACTCTGTCTGTCAATGCTAAATAGGTATTAATCGATGTTTCAAAGCTATTTTCATCAAATTTTTGATCTTGCGTGATATTCCCTTGGATTAAGGAAATATTGATGGGTTCTTTTTGATCTTGAATGGAATCATTCAATAAAGAAAGTGTGGTAAAAGTGATCGCTACAATAATTATTAAGGAAGAGAGTATTGTTGCGATTGATCGCACAAAGAATGGTTTTTGGGTGGAAAGTATCAAGATAATTAAAATACCCGCCAACCAATACACAATAAAACTACTGATTAATGCGCCAAATGCTGGGAATAAATATTGCGCGAAGTGTGTGGGTGTTAATGAGTAGCCCATTGCGAGCCATGGAAAACCTGTGAAAATATGAGCACGCAATATTTCTAATAAGACACCAATAGTAGGGAAAAGAACCAAATAGCGGATAAAAATCCCCACTTTTAATTTTTGCGTAATATAGCCAAGTAAACCATAATAAAGTGCTAAATATCCTGAGAGAATAAATACCATTAGGATAGCAAGTGCTAGCGGTGCACCTCCAAATTGATGCACACTAATGCGAACCCACCATAAGCCAACGGTAAATAAGCTCAGACCAAATATATAGCTGAGCCAAAAGCTTTTTTTAGGGCTTTCATTTTTGATTGTTAGTTGCCACATCGCTAATAAAAACGGTGCTAACCACCATTGATTAAATGGGGCAAATGCCAAAGGCACTGCAGCACCTAGAATAATAACGATAAATAATTTAGATAAGATGTAGTTGCGACTCATTAATTCAATTCCAGAGAACGGTAAATTTCATTCACAATATTTTTATATTGCCCAGCCCATAAAACATCGCCTAAAAATCGATGCTGATTGATGGCTGGATTCAGTACTTTACTATGTTTTCGATTGGTTAAATAGATAATCGTTAAATCAAACTTTGGATCAATGACAACAACACAACCTGTCCAACCTGTATGACCATAAGCTTGATCAGAAGCAAGATCCCCAAAATGATAAGCCATATCTCCACCTTTATTTAAGCGCCAGCCTAATCCAAAGCTAGGATCAGCGGATTGGCTTTTTAAAAACTCTGGTGGAATCTTCATAGATTCGAGTAAGCGATACAGTGAGTGAGAATTGGCAAATAATCCTGCATGACCTGATAAGCCATTCATACAATGGTAAGCTTTTTCATCTTGTACTTCACCATGAATCGTTTTGGTGCGAACATTTTCAAAATGAATAAAATGATCGCGTGTATTGCCATAAAGTTCCGTTGGGGAGATTTGTGAAAGTTTATAACCCTTTTGTAAGGGCAAGTAGCAAACATCTAAAGGCTGAAAAATAGTCGTTGCTTCTTCAAATTGTTCACTAATATTTTTAGAAAATAGCCTCTCTAAAATAAATGTTAACAACATAAAATCGACATCTGAATATAAAGATATCGATTGTGGAATATTCACTAAAGGAGCCTGAAGTAATTTTTCTAAGAATTGTGCACGGTTTTGGCAATATAAATTTTCATCATAATTTTTGTCGTAAAATAGCGGATTTGGCTCAAATCCAGCTTCATGGGCCAATAGCATTTTAATTGTAATATTGGCTTTATTTGCTAAATAATCATCATTAAAATATTCAGGAAAAATAGCCTTTAAAGGTAAATTAATATCTATTTTTTGTTGATTAACATAATTCTGATATAAAAATGTTAGAGAAAATATTTTAGTTAAGGACGCTATATCAAATAATGTATTAAGATTTGCATTGCCATAAGCTGTATGTTTGATAATTTTATGATCTTTGACAATTAATAATTGAGCAGAATTTAATCCTGCATTAATGGATGCTTCTATGTTGATATTTAAATTACTTAAAGGCATTTCAATGGCTTCCACAGCATACGATTTCAATATTTTAGTGCACTCCATATATAAAAACAGGTTGTGGGTAAAAGTTAGTCATATCTGATGCTTGACCAAATCATCTTAATAGTGTTTAATGCTCACCTGCTTAGCGATGAACATCGCAAAAATGGCTCGATAGCTCAGTTGGTAGAGCAGAGGATTGAAAATCCTCGTGTCGACAGTTCGATTCTGTCTCGAGCCACCATTTAATAAGCACATTTAACGGCTCGATAGCTCAGTTGGTAGAGCAGAGGATTGAAAATCCTCGTGTCGACAGTTCGATTCTGTCTCGAGCCACCATATTTCAACAGTAAAATTTCAGAGTATTTCGTTATATTAACTAACGTTTATTGAAGTTTTACTGTTTTTGTATTAGAGTTTAAAAAGTTTCAAATGGGGGCGTTCTTGGATTCGACGGGGATGTTGAAGTTTGAGGTGCATGTCGAGAAGGTCGAGAGTCTCGTAAAAACGCGGCAATCAGTTATAATTGCAAACGATAATAACTACGCTTTAGCTGCTTAAGCCAGCTAACTGAAATTAAGATTGTGTTCGTTCGATTCTAATTTCAGTCAACTTAAACGATCTAGAGAGATGTAAGTCCAGGTGCTCCCTCTCGAAATTTACTGGAACAGCTGAGTTTTGTCCTGCCGGTCGGATTAAAACCAGTTAAATTAAAGATACGGCTAAACATGTAGTACCAAGGATGGATAGTTTTCGGACGCGGGTTCAAATCCCGCCGCCTCCACCAAATATCTAGTAAAAAATTAAGCTATTTCAATCACTTGAAGTGGCTTTTTTTATGCCTGATCCATTTTTTGTACCAATCGATGTATAACGATTGATCAGCACTATAAAAACACATGATTTTTCATAGAAAAATCGTTGGAAAAACAAAAAAGCTAAAAGCCTTTGATGTGCCCATCACCAAACGAGTGGCTTATCAGGCTTCATCTGGTGAGGGCAGGAAATATACGGAGTTGATGTATGTAATGTATTAATGATTATGTTGTTTATCTGATGTGCTTGATGATAAAAGGTTGTATTTTTTCTAAAACCAATTCTGTAATTTTTTTAGTATGATGTTCTTGTAATATTTCTCCTTCTTTAGCCCCACAATTGTTGAAAGCATATTCGATTGCCTCTTGGATTGTGATATCCAATTCTTTTTGCTGGCTTCTTTTCTGATATATTTCAATAACTTTACCAAGAGCATTTTGCAGTTCCGTATGGTTATATGGTTTCTTAATGAATTGAATTATTTCACTATTTGTGAATGAAATTTCAACATTAATATTTAATTCCTCTGATGTTGATGGGTCGAAGGCGTAAGTTTTTGAGATGGGATCGCCTGTATAAGCATCATTTAAGATCATTAAAGTTCTATGAAATCCGTAAAGCTCAACATATCCAATCAATTGATTAGTTTCAGGATTCCCTTGAATATGAATTAAATGAAATACTTTATCTGATGGGCGGTTTAGCAACAAATCGCTTTCATAATATATAGTGTCGCATGATGTCTCATTTTTTAGTGCGTTCAGCGCCGTATAACATTTTGTGGTATCAATATTTAAGCTTTTGGTAAATGCTAGGGCTATTTTGATAATTGATTTCCAAGCATAATTCTGACCAAATTGAGCATTAATTTCAATTATAGGTGTGTCTATTTTAGAAGATTTGACTTTCGATATTGCCTCTTCCACATCCAGATTAGGGAATTTTCTTTTGAGCTCTTTGATTTTTTGATTGGCTTCTTTTATATCTCTAGTCATCATTGAGATTTTAAAGGATCCATCTTCATTTTCATCGATATCTATTTTAGGATGGCGATGTTGAATTTTTCCGTCTGGATATAATTTTAATAATTCACCATCAATTGATTGGATATTTTCAGGTGGTACAGCTCCTCTATCTTTTTTGATATCGAACCAATTATTGAATAAATTAAATTGTTTAGCCAATTCATTATCCCATTCATCTCCTGTTTGGCTATTGCAATCTCTACAGATAAAACCTTTTATAGTTTTAAACCCTCCAATAGAATTAGGGATGATATGCTCTTTTGAGTCATTTTTTTGTGTAAGGGGATTATTGCATAAAGTACAATTTTTATTATTCATTTTTTATCCTAATCTATTTGTAATCTTTGTTGTTGGCTTGCAATAAATCATCAATGAGCGAGTAGTGTGATGATTAATCATTTTCGCTAAGTCTAACATATCCGATTTTGTAGCATATAGTATTGTGGTTGATCAGCACCAAATAGAAGACATGATTTTTCATAGAAAAATCGTTAGAAAAACAAAAATAATAATTATTGAACAATAAATGATCAAAGTTGGCTGCTAAATAAAATTTCCCAGTTTTTTGGTATATGCCTAAAAAGAAGTAATTTGAGTAACTTTATAGAAAGTATTTATATAACTAATTGTTATTTAAGTATTTATACCAGATGTGAAAAAGTAATTTTTAAGTAATCTAGAAGTAATTAAATTACTCTTTAAAAAGTAATATATAGGGTTAATAAAAACAATAGGTTAAATAAATAAGTAGTCTAATATTACTTATTATTACTTAAAAGTTACTCTTTTATTTTTTGTTAAAAGATAGCTATAGCAATGGTTTTGATGAAATTAAGTAAAAAGGTTACTTAAATTACTTCTTTTTAATGGGTAGTCAAAGCTTGCCATTTTATTTTGTTGTGATTACAGTTGGTCAGCCAAAGTTTAAAGATATGGTTTTTGTGTGATTGTTGATTATAAATATAAAGGAATGGTCGTGAGAAAAATTAAGTTTTTATTTGTTGTTGTGTTGGGTTTTGCGATTGTTGGATGTGGTGAAGATCCAAAACCTGAAGTTCAAGAATTAAAACAAGCTGAAAAAGCTCTAGGAGCAGGGCAGGTAAAGCCAACAATGACAGATGAACAAGCACTTGATCTAATAAAGCAATATGAAGAAAGAGAAGCGGCAGCAGGCGACGTTACAATTTTGAAGTGATGTATGAAAGGCTATTGTGAAAATAGCCTTTTCTTTCAATTAGTCTAAATTCTGTTGCTTTAGTTTTTGTCTTTCTTCACGTTTTTCAGAAAGTGCCTTTAGCTTTTTTCTTGTATTTTCAAGAGAACCACCGATGAAGCCAGAAGATACAGATTGATTGGGATGTTCATCACCTATTTTAATAGGCTCATGTTCTTCTTTTGATATTTCTTTCTTGGGAGAAGGTTTTGTCATTCGTGGTGAAGTTGCTTTAAGGTCTGTAGATAGCCTTCTGTTGAATGTAAGGTATGAATTACTGCTCCAGTACCGTTTAACGTAGAATCGGTGAATATCTGTTTTAAAAAAGCCTTTGTCCATTAGTTTTAATGTCACAGGTAATAATAAGTTTAGGTTATTACGATTTAAGGATTTCTGTTCTTTGGGTTCTAAACTTTTAAAGTGATCAATGAATGAGTGAGATAAAAATGCATCATTAAATGAATCACTGGCAACAGCTTCCATGGCTTCTTGAAAATTTTCAGGGTCTATAAATCTACTTAATTCTGTCACTGTTTAATCATCCAATCATAGGTTTTCAATCAATATTTTAAATTCTATCATGTATGAAATATTTGATGTTAATATGATATTTATATAATTAATTTTTGATATAAATATGATATATTTTTGTTTTGTAAAAATTCAACTGATTGAAAATATTGAATATTAATTTTTCGTTGTTTTTGTTTTTATAGCTTTTTTATGTTTTTTCTTAAAATGTTACTTTTAGTTTACTAATAATATACTTTCATAAAAGTGGCAAGATATGTCAATGTATATACATTGACGAAACTTATTCGCATAAATGCTCAACGGTTTAATTTAATAAAATTATGGTTAGTGGGTTGTATGAAGAAAACTGAGCAGTGAAGGATCAGGTTCACCAATGAGTGCTGCTTGTTTTTCCAGAAAGTTAAAAGATTCTTGATTAATGACACCTGTATGAAGTAGTGCTGTTACATAGCCTAAAATCATGTGTCTAGCTTCAGTGGGGTCAATATGATCGATAATGATATAGAATTCGATTCCACCAAAGAATAGTCTTAATTGTTGTGGGTCTACTTTGATATTGCCAAGCATCTCTTCAAAATTATTTAATGAGCGAATAAATATATCTTTATATACGGATTGATGAATATTAAACATTTATTATCCTTATAAATTTAAAGGCACTGATTTTTTCAGTGCCTTTTTATTACAAATATTTATGATAAATCTAAAGGTTCTTCGTCTTTAATGTAATTGTTCAAGTTTGTCCAACGGTCACGAACTTTTTTGAAGTCAATAAATTCTAGCATTGGAATATTGGCTTTGAATGCAGCTTCTTGATCTTTGTTGGCTGGAATGAAGTTGTCAGGATCTTTTTTGAATACAGAAAAATTTTCATTGATGACTTTGAGTAGATGTTGTTCATCATATGTTAATAATCTTGGGTATGTATAAGCTAGTTTAATAAAGCGATCAGCTTCATCAATATCCCATAGATAATCCATCTGAGATGCAATCGTATTGCCATCATCAAAAGTAAGCTTTTTAAAGCTTTCACTCATAGACCATTCAAGAAATGTTGTTAAGTTTTTGCGTTGAACCCTAGCTGCAATTTCAGCAGTATATTTTACGATAGGTTCCAATCGAAAATTTGTCGCTTCTTTACGAGCTTGTGGTGATTTTGCCATGTTATTCTCTCTGTTTTTAAATAGATATACAGTAAATACAATTATTTTCAGAAAATATTTTATCCTAAATTAATAAAATATGCACCGTATGGCGGTGCATTAGTTTCATAACTAACCCAGAGTTTTAGAGAGTGCACAGTGTGACGGTGCATTATTTTTTTATTCCTTTATTAGGTCTTTTTTATTGTTGACTTTCTTAAGTCATCTCCGTATATTTGCTTTCAATATGTATTGAATATGTATTTACTGTATATTAAAAGTTAAGATAAGTGTATTCCATGGTTTTAAATTAAGAGGTAAAAATGGAAAAGAAAAATATTGAAGTAGGTGATGCTTATATTTTGTGGACAAGGGATCAAGTGAAAGACTTATTAGGCTTTAAAAGTAATGGTGCGCTATATAACGCTATTAATCAAAATGGGTTTCCTAAGCCTCTAAGAATTGGAGGGCAAGCAAGTAGATGGAGGAAAAGTGATGTATTGAATTATATAGATAGTTGCTCTCAAGAATTAACAACAGATATATCTAAAGTTGAAGATTAAAAGTTTCGCAGCGAAACTTTTAAAAGGAGTTTGAATGAATAAGTTAATGAGTCGGCCACAGAGTTCTGATGCGATTCAAGAATTAGAAGTGCTAGATCGAAGTGATGGGAATGTAGATTTAGAACAGAGTTTGGAAGGAGTTCAAGGAGATGATCGTGCAATAGCCAAGGCTTACTTTTCTGAGGAGTGCGGCCTTGACTACACACGATATGCAGGATTCTCACAAGAAACCTTTTACGATTATACCACTACTGCTTCTATACCAACAATTCGTTTCACTATGCCAAATGATGGGTATTGGGAACAATTTATTGGGGATATAGAAAAAATTGGTAAAAAATCTCGTTTTAAATCTGGTTATTCCTATAAGGGATTAGCATGGCAGTATGATCGATTAGATGTCGCTAAAATTAATCAGATATATATTGCTGAAGGTATATTTGATGCGCTCGCATTAATGGAACATGACATTCCAGCTATAAGTGCGATGAGTGCCAATAACTTTCCTGAACAAACTTTAACTGATATTTTTCAATTGAAGCCAAATTTAGCGATTGTGATTGCATTGAATTCTGATAAAAGAGGGTTGAAGGTAGTCAAGTCTTGGATTGAAAAGTGTAAGGCAATAGGCTTTAAAACTATTTCTGTTGCAATAACCAATGATGAAGATACTTGGAATGATAAGCATAAGAAAAATGCTTTGAAGCCTGAAGATATTGAAGAGTATTTGTATAACGGTTCATTATTGATGGCTGAATCTGTATTAAAAAAAGCGTATTTGATTCATGAACACAATAATGTGAATCAATTCATATTTGAATTTGATAATAAAACCTATTGGGCAAAACGTGATGAGAAGCAAAAGGAAAGCGAAAACCATGATCCTCTAGCTATATTTCAATCTGAATATCAAATTATCGAGATTGCCAATTGTACCTTTACATTTTTATATGCTCAAAAGATGTTAGGTAGTAATGATCTATCGTATTTTATAGAAGTTAGCACAGATAGAAATCGCAATGTCGCAGCTCTCACTAGTAAACAGCTGAGTAGCGCAGGTGAATTTAAAACTACTGTGATGAACATTATTGCAGGCGCTACTTTTACAGGTGAGACTAAAAATCTAGATGCTTTGTATAAGCTTAAAACGACCAATATTTATAATATTGAAGCAACAAATTTTATGGGCTATGCCGAAGAGTTTGGTGCGTATATCTTTAAGGATTTCGCTGTTTATAAAGGTGTAGTTTATAAAGCTAATCAGCATGAATATATCGAGTTGCCAAATAATATCCGAGTGAAAACAACTTTTCATTTACCTGACTTTAATCCTGTTATGCATTATCAAAATGATTGGTGGGATGATTATTTGGATGTCTTTGGTGTTAAAGGCGTAGCTGTACTAGCATATTGGTTTGGCTCTTTATTCGCTGAACAAATACGCAGCGTTTATAAGGCTTATCCATTTTTGGAATTAACAGGTGATCCATCTTCTGGCAAATCTATGATTCTCAGATTTCTATGGTCTTTATTGGGTCGCCATGATTATGAAGGTGCAAATCCCAATTTAGGTACAGAGAATAACTATCTGAGGACATTAGCTCAGGTAGGCAATTTACCTGTTGTTATGATTGAGTGTGAGGGTTTCAGTTTAGAAAATCTCAAAGCAGCGTTCAATGGTGGGATACTACGAGCGACGGCCAAAAAGGATTTGAGTAATGAAACATACTCACCTAAGTTTCGTACTGTATTAATTATTTGTCAGAATGATCGAGTCATCACATTGGGTTCTAAGTTTAATCAAGAAGCATTATTATCACGAATGATTTCGGTAGCTTTTGATAAAACTCGGCATACACCAGAGCGTGCTGTTAAGGCTCGTCGCTTAGAACTATTGTCTGTAGAAGATGTTTCAGGATTTTTGATCGCATCATTAAAGCTTGAATTACAAGTGATGCGTGTTATTCAGTCTACGTTTGAAGCTAATCGTCAACGCATTATGGATTTAGGTATCAAAGAAGGTCGCATTGGTTTAACGCACGGTTTGATGTTGTCTCTAGTGGATGCATTATCCTTAATTGTGCCACTTAATCAGTCAGTGAAAAATGAAGTGTTTACATACATTGATCAGATAGCCCTTGAACGAGATTTAGAACTTAAACAAGATCATCCTATGTTGGAACAGTTTTGGGATGTGTATGACAATTTGTCTGCACAAAACTATCCTGTAAATCACGCATGTGATCCTAAAATGATCGCCATTAATTTAACTCAATTTTATGCTTTAGCAACTGAACATCGCTACCAGCTAGATGATATACGTGAGGTTAAAAAGCTTTTACCAACAAGTACCCGATACAAATTTATTGCCAAAAATAAAGAAACATATTCTCGTTTTTATACGAATAAAACAGCTACTAAAGCTTCAAGAATTGTACGAGCTTATGTTTTTCAAAAATTAGACCAGGAATAATATTATGAATACAGTAACAACAACCACAACGACAGTAGTAGAAGAAACTGTGACACGCTTAGATCCATTATTAACAGTCCAAGATTTGGCAGAAATTTTTAAAATGTCTGAAGAACATGTGAAGCAACGCATTGTGACCCAGCCAGACTTTCCAAAACCTATACGTTTAACTAAAAATGGTTACCCTCGGTACAAAGCTAGTGAAGTACAGGCATTCATTGATAGCCGTAAGGAGGATCCATATGGGATCAATTAATAAACGTGGTAAAAAATACTATGCTCGTATTCGTTTGATGCATAACTATATTACCTACAATGAAAACAAGTCTTTTCCAACGAAGTTAGAAGCTAGTATTTGGGTTCAGCAGCGTGAAAAAGCCATTATTGAAGGTGCAGATAAAGATTATGATGAAGATAAGACTTTAGGTGATGCCATGAAGCGTTATTTGAGTGAAGTGACACCTACCAAAAAAGGTAAAAGGAACGAAGCTCATCGTATTAAAGCAATCATGCAGCAAGATTATTTTCCAAAAGAAGTGCCATTGATGAAGCTGAAAGGGAAAATGATTATTGAGTGGCGTAATCAGCGTCCTATTGCCAATCCTTCTAAAAACCGTGAATTAGCTTTAATTCGCTCTGTGGTTGAAACTGCAAGGCGAGATTGGAATTGGACGAATCATAACCCTTTAACTGAATTAAAGTCTTTACCTGAACCACCGCCACGTAATCGAAGGGTTTCACTTCGGGAAGAAGAACAATTGCTTGAGTATTTTAAATTTAACGAAGAACCACCAAAACTACAAAAGCAGAAGGTCGGATTAATTTTTTTGATTGCGTTGGAAACAGCTATGAGGCAAAGCGAAATCACGCAGCTTGATTGGCGACATATCGATTTAGATCAGAAGTATTTAAGGCTTTTTGATACTAAAAATAGTGATAATCGAGATATTCCGCTATCTAAACGAGCTGTACAGTTATTTAAATTAATGAATCCACGAGATACAGGTGAGGTTTTTGATATTACTTCTGATAGTGTTAGTCAAACCTTTAGAAAGGCTACTCGTTATTTGGGTATTGAAGATCTACGTTTTCATGATAGTAGGCATGAAGCTTGTACAAGATTAGCTCGAAAATTGGATGTATTAGATTTAGCAAAGATGACAGGGCACAAAGATACACGTTCATTAATGATCTATTACAACCCAACAGCAACGGAGATTGCTGATCGGCTTGGGTAATATCTTTAAATAAATGAAAAAAATCGACATATTTTAATGATGTGTCGATTTTCTAACAACAAATCAATATTAGAAAAATAATGGGGGATATTATGCCTGTAACCTATTTTGCTTGGACATTCATTAAGAAAGAAACTCAGCAAGGCACTACAATTGTGAATGATTCACAAAGCGATCATGAAACAGAGGAGCAGGCTCGAATCGTAGCTAAAGCTTTATTAAATCGTAAATGCGGTACACTTGTGGGAGTGTTGCATTATCATGAAGATACAGGTGATATTAATAGTATTAAGATTATTGAGAAGTTTGGTGAAGTGTCTGAGAATATTGCACATCATGAAAGTTAATCAGTTTGTACGCAAGGATTTTGAATAGAATTTTTATGATTCGATTCTTTGTGTCGTTTTAGCCTTTATTAGTGCAGTCATCTCTAATGGGATAATGTAGAATGACTTCAATATTTAGGTACAAAAAACACTTAGGGATAGAATATGAATAAGCAACAGTTAGCATCTAAAATTTGGGATTCAGCAAATAAGATGCGTTCAAAAATTGAAGCTAATGAATATAAAGATTATATTTTAGGCTTCATGTTTTATAAATTTTTGTCAGATAAAGAATTGAAATTTTTAAAAGAAAATGACTTTACCGAGCAAGATATAAAAGATTTAACTGAGAAGGATAGCAATGTTGTTAAATTTATTCAGCAAGGCATCGGATATTTTATTGCTTATGATCATTTATATTCCACATGGTTAGATAAAGGTAGTGATTTTAGCGTTATCGATGTGCGAGCAGCATTGTCTGCATTTGGTCGATTGATTAATAAGTCGCATGAGAAAGTTTTTAAAGATATTTTCAAAACCTTGGATACAGGTTTAAGTAAGTTAGGTGAAAATGCGATTAAACAAACCAAAGCAATTAGTGACTTATTGTATTTAATCAAAGATATTCCAATGGATAATAAGCAAGACTATGATGTTTTGGGGTTTATCTATGAATATTTGATTGGTTCTTTTGCTGCAAATGCAGGTAAAAAGGCAGGTGAGTTTTACACGCCTCATGAAGTATCATTATTGATGTCAGAAATTATTGCTAATCATTTACACGATAAAGAGGAAATTAAAATTTATGATCCAACGAGTGGATCAGGATCGCTATTAATTAATATAGGTGAATCTGTTGCCAAGCATATGAAGGATTCTAATAATATTAAATATTATGCTCAGGAGCTGAAAGAAAATACTTATAACTTAACCCGTATGAACTTAGTGATGCGTGGTATTTTGCCTGATAATATTGTGGTAAGAAATGCAGATACTTTGGAAGATGATTGGCCTTACTTTGATGAAAGTGATCCCGTACATACTTACGAGCCCTTATATGTTGATGCAGTTGTTTCTAATCCTCCTTATTCACAAGCATGGGATCCTAAAAGTAAAGAGAATGATCCAAGATATGCTCGTTATGGGTTAGCACCTAAAACAAAGGCAGACTTTGCTTTTCTTCTACATGATTTATATCACTTAAAACCTGATGGTATTATGACTATTGTATTACCTCATGGTGTATTATTTAGAGGTGGTGAAGAAGAAAGAATCCGAAAGAATCTGATTGAAAATAATAATATTGATGCCATTATTGGTTTGCCTGCTAATATTTTCTTTGGTACAGGTATACCAACGGTTGTGATCGTTTTAAGACAAAAACGTTCTAATACAGATGTATTAGTGATTGATGCATCAAAAGGTTTCTTAAAAGTAGGCAAAAATAACGTATTGCAAGCATCAGACATTAAAAAGATTGTATCTACGGTTAATGAACGTCAGAACATCGAAAAATACTCAGCTGTTGTAAGTTTGGAAAGAATACGTGAAGAAGGATATAACTTAAATATTCCTCGATATGTAGATTCATCTGATGATGTAGAAAGTTGGGATATTTATGCCACTATGTTTGGTGGAATACCTAATGAAGA
Source organism: uncultured Wohlfahrtiimonas sp. (assembly GCA_947631095.1). Lineage (GTDB taxonomy): Bacteria > Pseudomonadota > Gammaproteobacteria > Cardiobacteriales > Wohlfahrtiimonadaceae > Wohlfahrtiimonas. Next base: position 8,711 of record CANRJX010000011.1, on the reverse strand, counting down.
AGTTGATCAGTTACACCATTATTGGAAAGCATTTCCATCATTGAAGAATGAATTATTTCAAGATAATGGAACGCCTTACCTTTTACTAAAAAATAATAATATTAAAGAAGTTATTATAAATAGTGGTGATATTACTCAATTTACAGCATTATTTGTCCAACAATTCAATGGTTTTCATCAATTTTTAAAGCAATCATTGGTTAATAACATGCAAACATTGAATGTAGGGCATGAAGAAAATAGACTCAGTAATGATATTTTTAAACGATTAGCAATGGTTCCATTGGTCAATAAATATCAAGCTTATCAGCTATTTTATAACGAATGGAAGGTTATAGAAATTGATTTAGAGATGATTCAAACTGAAGGCCTTGATGCTATTAAAAAAGTTGATCCTAATATTGTTATTAAGAAAAAAGACGGCAAAGATTCTGAAGTTCAAGAAGGTTGGATTGGCCATATCTTGCCTTTTGAGCTAGTTCAATCTCATATGCTTAAAGATGAGTTACAGGCTTTAAAAAATAAAGAGCAATTACTCGTGAATACATCTTCAGAGATCGAAGCGATATTGGATTCTCTCACCGACGAAGAAAAAGATAGCCCAATTTTGAATGATGCTAATGATGCTTTTGTGGCAGGCGAGTTAAATAAAGCATTAAAAGAAATCTACGCAGATATTGAAACGGAAGAAACTAAAGCATTGAGTGATTATATTGATCTTTTAGATGCTAAAGCTAAGAAGCCAGAGAAAGAAGCATTCATTCGATCTTGTAAGGTTGTTTCTTGGCATCAAATGGAAGCAAATAACGATGGTACTTATGGTAAAGGCAAAGTTATTGCTTATTTGAGAGAATTACAATCTGGTTTTGAATTTCCTGAAGATTCTTTTGAATATAAATTAGCTAAAGCAGCAGGGCTTTTAGAAACTGAGAAAACTCTAAAATCTGAAATTAAGAAAGATTCTGATGCTTTGCATAATCTCACAAAGACAACAATTGAATCTTTATCAGATGAAGATGCCTTAAAGTTAATTGAAGCAAAATGGGTTGATCCAATTGTCACTTCAATTAACACATTACCTAATGAAGTGATTAATGCCTTAACATCAAAGCTCACTCATATTGTTGAGAAGTACGCGAAAACTTATACGGCTATCACTGAAGAGTTATCAGAAACTGAAGAGCATTTAGCTGATTTAATGAATGAATTAACAGGCAATGAATTTGATATGGATGGGATTGCTCAATTCCAAAAATTACTCAGAGGTGAACCTCATGAGTAAGAATCTACAACCTGAAATCCGCTTTAAAGGGTTTAGTGAAGATTGGGAGATGAATAAATTAGGTATGTTGATGAATGTAACATCTGTTAAAAGAATACATCAATCAGATTGGACAAGTTTAGGCATACCATTTCTGAGAGCTCGGGATATTGATTGGGAAGAAAAAGAATTAGGAGAACAGGTTGAGTTTTTTTCAGGTTTGACATATTCACCAAGTAATATCGTGGCTAATGGTGGAACATTAGTATTACGTTCTTCCAATGTTCAGAATAGTGAGATTTATCTCAATGATAATGTTTATGTTGATACTGAAGTTGTTAGCTCTCAAAATGTAGAATTAGGCGATATTATAGTTGTAGTGCGTAATGGTTCCAGAGCGTTAATTGGCAAGCATGCAATTATCAAGACAATTATGAAAGATACTGTTATTGGTGCTTTTATGACAGGGATACGATATGAGTATTCATATTTTGTAAACGCTTTATTAGATACGCAACAATTTACTATTGAAATTAATAAAAGTCTAGGTGCTACTATTAATCAAATTACACTTGGTAATTTTAGAAAAATGTTGTTCTTTTTTCCAGACGAAAAAGAGCAGGAGAAGATTGGGAATTATTTTAAAGAGTTAGATAAAGCCATTGCATTGCAGTCTGAGCAATTAGATAAGCTCAAAAATATCAAAAAAGCATATCTTGCTAAAATGTTTGTATAGGAACAGAGAAAATGACATTTAAATCAGAAGCAGAATTTGAAGAAGCATTAATTAAGGTTCTTAAGCAATATGGTTGGGAAGATAAAGTTCTTAAATACTCAACAGAAGCTGATTTGATACAAAATTGGGCAGATATTCTCTTTGAAAATAATAGAGGGATTGATCAGTTAAATGGTGTGCCATTAACGCAAAGTGAAATGCAACAAATCATTGAGCAAGTGAATGAGCTGAGGACACCTTTAAAGCTTAATGGATTTATCAATGGTAGAAGCGTATCTATTAAACGTGATAATCCTGATGATGTATTGCATTATGGTAAAGAAGTTAGTTTAAAGATTTATGATAGACATGAAATAGCAGCAGGGCAAAGTCGATATCAAATCGTACAGCAGCCAATGTTTCCCGCACATTCAAAGATATTAAATGATAGACGTGGTGATTTAATGCTATTGATTAATGGTATGCCTCTTTTTCATCTTGAATTAAAAAAAACAGGTGTACCTTTAAGCCAAGCATGTATTCAGATCGAAAAGTATTCTTATGAAAATATTTTCACAGGTTTATTTTCACTAGTTCAAATTTTCTTTGCAATGACACCTGAAGAAAGTGTGTATTTTGCTAATCCTGGATCTGATGGTCGATTTAATCAAGATTATTATTTCCACTGGGCTGATTTTAATAATGAACTGATTGATGATTGGAAAGATATTGCAATAAAACTATTATCTATTCCTATGGCACATCAGTTAATTGGGTTTTACACAGTGGCAGACACCGCTGATGGTATTTTAAAGGTAATGCGTAGCTATCAATATTATGCTGCTCATGCTATTTCAGATAAAGTTGCGACAACTAATTGGAAAGATAAAAATTTATTAGGTGGTTATGTTTGGCATACCACAGGTTCAGGTAAAACATTAACAAGTTTTAAATCAGCACAATTGATTGCAAACTCTAAAGATGCGGATAAAGTAATATTTTTAATGGATAGGATTGAATTAGGCACTCAATCTTTAAAAGAATATCAGAGCTTTTCAGAAGACAAAGATGATGTTCAATCGACTGAAAATACTTATGTTCTCATGACTAAATTAAAGAGTAATGATCCCAAGAATACTTTGATTGTTACATCTATTCAGAAAATGAGTAATATCAAAGAAGAGGAAGGTGGTTTAAATGCTTCAGATTTAGAAAAAATGAGAGATAAACGTATTGTTTTTATCATTGATGAAGCTCATCGTTCTACATTTGGGGATATGTTAATTACTATTAAAGAAACATTCCCATCTGCAATCTTTTTTGGCTTTACAGGCACGCCTATTCAGCTAGAAAATCAACGAGAGTTAAATACGACATCGACAGTATTTGGTAACGAGTTGCATCGTTATAGCATTGCTGATGGCATACGAGATAAAAATGTTTTAGGGTTTGATCTTTATAGAGTCGCTACGTTTAAAGATAAAGATATTCGTGAACAAGTTGCATTAATAAAGTCAAAAGCGAACGCTTATTCAGAAGTTTTGGCAGATCCTAAGAAAAAAGAAATTTATCATAAGTATATGGATAGTAGTCAAGTAAAAATGGCAGGTATTCATAATGGACAGGCTTATGAAAAAGGCATAGAAGATTATATTCCAATGGAGCAGTATAGAAATATTAAACACCAAAAAATGGTGGTTAAAGATATATTGGACAATTGGTTTAGATTAAGTCAGGGTGGTAAATTTCATGCGATTTTTGCGACAAGTAGCATCAATGAAGCTATCGAATATTATCGGTTAATTAAAAATGAAAAGCCTGATTTAAAAATCACTACATTGTTTGATCCAACGATAGATAATAATGAAAATTTTGTCTTTAAAGAAGAAGGTTTGGTTGAGATTCTTGAGGACTATAATAATCGCTATGGCCAGCTATTCAGTCTAGCAACACATGCAAAATTTAAAAAGGATTTATCTAATAGATTGGCTCATAAAGAGCAATATAAATATATTGAAAAAGATCCTGAACAGCAATTAGATATCTTAATTGTAGTAGATCAAATGCTAACAGGATTTGACTCTAAATGGTTGAATACACTGTATATGGATAAATTAATGGAATATGAGAATATTATTCAGGCATTCTCAAGAACCAATCGTTTATTTGGGCATGATAAACCTTTTGGTACCATTCGTTATTATCGTAAGCCTCATACCATGGAGCAAAATATAGATAAAGCTCTTAAGCTCTATTCTGGGGATAAGCCTTTTGGTTTGTTTGTTGATAATTTAGAGCGAAATTTAGAGCAAATGAATCACTATTTCGGGGAGATTGATAATGTATTTAAATTATCAGGTATTTCTGATTTTGAATCTCTACCATCAGAAATGGAAGTATGTGGACAATTTGCTAAGCTTTTTAATCAACTCAATAAACACTTAAATGCAGCTAAAATTCAGGGGTTTAAATGGGATACGCTAAGTTATAGTTTTAAACATGAAAATAATGCTGATACCTCTATTACATTAATGTTTGATGAGCAAATTTACTTGATTCTTGCCCTAAGATATAAAGAACTGTGTAGCTCTGATAGTGTAAGTGGGGATGGAGAGGAAGGCATTTCGTTTGACATCGAAGGGTATTTGACTGAGATTGATACAGGAAAAATAGACTCAAACTATATGAATGCTAGTTTTAACAAGTATTTGAAAGAGCTAAAAGATGGATCATCAGATGAATCGTTATCCAATGCATTAAGTGAGCTACATAAAACATTTGCAAGCCTTACACAAACGGATCAAAAATTTGCCAATATTTTTCTTCGTGATGTTGAGCGAGGTGAAGTTGAGCTAGTCGAAGATAAGACGTTGCAAGACTATATTAATGAATATAAGTTGAAAGATCAGGAGAATCAAATTCGTGAGATTGTTAAGGGATTGGGAGTAGATGAGACTTTACTCAAAAGACTATTGTCACTACATGTGACTAAAGACAACTTAAATGAATATGATCGTTTTGGTCAATTGATGAATACCGTTGATAAGGTAAAAGCTAAACAATATTTTGAGGATAAGGAAGGGCGAGCAATTAAAGCTTTTGAGGTTAATATAAAAGCAGATGAGTTATTACGCAAATTTATACTTCGTGAGGAGATAAAATAATACTCAATAGTTGGTATGGTGATGCAATAAATAAAACATCATATATGATGTTTTATTTGCTTTTTATATATATAATAAATCAAATATGATGTTTTATATTGGGTGTAATTATGCGCTTTGACTTTGCAACAGAATCAGAAATTTCCGAGGAGTTAGGTAAAAGAATAGCTCAGCAAAGAATACAAAAAAATATTACTCAAGTTGATTTATCTAAAAGGGCGGGTGTTGGCGTGGCAACTCTTCAACGCTTAGAAAAAGGTGAAGGATCAAGCTTGAGTATATTTATTCGTGTATTGACGGCACTGGGTTTTGTTAATGATTTAGCTGATATTTTGGTTAAGAAAAATATATCTATTCAAGAATTTGAAGAGATGAATAATCCTGAGTCGCGCCAAAGAGCTGTAAAGCCAAGGAAATAAACCATGCAAAACTTATATAAAATTAGTGTTTATTACAATGGCTGGGGTGAGGATTGGCATTTGGGTGATTTGGTATCCAATGGCCGTCAAACACTATTTGAATATTCCAAAGAAGCACTGAAGCGTGATATTGAGTTTTCCCCCAAATGTTTACCATTGCAATCACAAGCATTGACAGATTTTCCAGATTTTCAATTTCAATTGCCAGGATTATTTGCGGATAGCTTGCCTGATGGTTGGGGGTTATTGTTGATGGATCGCTTCTTTAAGAAAGAATTAGGCAAGAATCCTGATCAAATTAATCCATTAGAGCGCCTAGCATGCTTAGGCGATCAAACAATGGGCGCATTTACGTACCGACCAAGTTCGGATGTGATTATGGCAGTGCAGGAAATGAGCTTGGCAGATATTGCAGAGCAAATGGCAGCAGTGCAGATTGGTCAAGATGTGGATGTGCTAGAAACATTGGTCGTGATCGGTGGGTCACCACAAGGTGCAAGGCCTAAATCACAAGTCTATTACAATCCTATCACTGAACAGATGAGCAATCAGTCGATTGATGGTGGTGAGCCATGGTTAGTGAAGTTTAATGCTCAGGATGAGGATATTGAAGTCTGTGAGATAGAGAAATTTTACTTAGATACTGCTGAGTCATGTGGTTTGCCTGTGCCTGAATCCAAAGTCTTTCATGTGAATGATCAAATCGCTGCAATTGGTATGAAACGTTTTGATCGTTTGAATGGCATTCGTATTCCAATGCATAGCTTAGCAGGTGCATTGCACGCTAATTTTCGTATTCCTAACTGTAGTTATGGCATCTATTTGCGCATGACTAGATTCATGACAAGAAATGAACAGGAAGTTGAAAAGGCATTCAAATATTGTGTGTTCAATGTGTGCATGAATAATCGTGATGATCATACGAAAAACTTCTCATATCTGATGAATCAGCATGGCGAGTGGGCATTATCGCCTGCTTACGATTTAACCTATAATCCTGGGCTGAATGGTTATCACCAAATGGATGTAGAAGGTGAAGCTTATAAAATCAAACGTGAGCACCTAATTAAATTGGCTAAGAACTCAGGCTTGGATGTAAAGAAAAGCGAAGCAGTAATTGATACTATGATTGGCGTTATTAAAAGCCGATTGGGCGAATTATCAAGTGGGCAATATGCAGTTTCAAAGGCTACGACTGCGATGATTAAGGATAAGATTGGTGGGAATATAAATGTTAAAAACAAACTGTAGTGTGACAAAGTGTCAAAATCAAAGTTATAAAAACGGAGATAAATGCGTGCTCCATTGTGAAAAAAATGCATATGAATATTACTCTATTGAGCATGGCGAGATGATATCTGAATTCTATGATGCATTATCTCAATATATGGTTAGTTATATATATAATAAATGTTACGTTGAAGGTTTTTTACCAAAACAAATAACTGAATCTGTAATATTAAAATATATTACTTCGGATGATTCTAATAATGAATATCCTAAAGATACACAAAATTATATTAATGATGCAACTATTGTTTTTGATCAAATATGTTTTCCTTTTGTGAAATTAAGAGATCCAGATAATTATTATTCGTTAATAAAGCACTGTCATAATATACATTTTAGGTTATGTTCTTTTAAAGTTAAAAGTTGTTTGAATAGTTCTAGGTATAAGTTATTTTATGATGAATGTACTTTTTGGGAATATTGGAGTGTAAGTAATAATAGTATTTTAGAAAATGATGTTAATGTGTTGTATCAAGCATGTACCTTTAAAAAAGATGTTAGTATATATACTCCTGATGATTTGAAGCCATATACGATAGAAAGTTCGTTATTTAGTGATTGTACATTTGAAACATCACTTGAGTTAAATAATTCTATATTTATACTACCTGTATTTAATAATTCTTCAGATATGTTTGTAGATATAAATAATATATTGATTAGTCAGTGTGTTTTTGAAGAGAAATTTATTTTAAATAAATTGAATGCTAATTCAATGATTGTTAAGGATTCAGAATTTAAATTAAAAGTTGAGCTCAAAGAAGGGTGCATACAAAAGACCAAAATATCTAATACAAATTTTGAGAAGCTATTTGATGCCTTCGGCACCAAATATAAAAGCTTCAATTGCTTTAAGTCTATTTTTAGTGACTTTGTAGGATTTGAGAAATGTAAATTTGGTACCTCTTTAGATGATGATATTCCGACTTTTCAGTATTCAACTTTCTTGAGTTTTACCAATTTTAGAAAAACTGAATTTTTTTCTGGCTTAGATTTAGAGGAGGCTAATTTTAAAGAGCCACCCAATTTTTTGAATATTGTATTAGAGCCAAATCAAATAAAAAGTATTAAAACATCACGTGAGACATTGCGTATTATTAAATATTCATTTGATAAATTAAGTAATCAAATAGAAGCAAATAAATTTTTTGTTCTTGAAATGAAAAAGCATAGGCAAGACTTGTCCATAAATAAGTCTAAAGCTAATAAGTGGGAAAGATTTATTTTATGGCTTAATTATGTGATATCTGACTTTGGACAAAGTTATATTCGTCCTATAGTTTTGTATTTGATATTTGGGTTGATATATTATTTGTTAACTTTAGGGCAGAAAAATAATTTGTTATATAAAATATTTCCATCTATGAACATTTATCTTTCAAATATATCAGATATAGTTAATCAATTTGCTTTGAGTCTGTTACCCTTCAAGTCCTTTTTAAGGGCTGGAATGGAGTTTTTAAGTTTATTCTTTTATATTATTTTCGCAATACTTACTTGGCAAATAATAACTGCGGTTAAGAGATACACGAAAAGATAGAGCGGATTTAGTACCAAAAAAGATCCAAGCACATACATTTTTATATTTTAGACTAATTTAGTATATTTTTGATAAACAAAACATAATCTGTGTATTGGTTGTGTTGTGCCAGAGTCATACTCCCGCCGCCGCCTCCAGATAGAAAATTCCGCTACACTTCAATATGTTAGCGGTACTTTTTCGTGTCCATAAAAAGGATTTGAACCTTTTGTTGTTTACTTTTAAGTGTAACTACTTGATTTTATGGGTAATCCCCCCTAAAAATAATAGGATTCAAAAGTAGAATTTTCGCTTAATATTAATTTAAATAAGTTAGGAGATT
>CANRJX010000010.1 GCA_947631095.1 uncultured Wohlfahrtiimonas sp. | reverse complement strand
AATTCAGAGGCTTATCACACGGATAATCAAGAAGTTCGCATTGCAAGAGTGGAAGCTTTTGAAGATGCTCGTTCATTGACATTAGAGGAAGCAACGCCTGAAATTAAGAAAATTTTAGTTGGAATTGAGGCTCAGAAAAAATTTGACTCAATGATTGCGAGTATGAACGAACAATTAAAATCAGGAAGTAAAACTGTAAAAGAAGTGATTGCTGAGAATAACTTTGAAGTTCATCACTATTCTGGTGTTGAAACGCGTACAATTTTTGATTTAGTTAAAGATAAACCAGAGTTGATTGAACCATTAATTAAAGGCTTTGAGTTACAAAAAACTGAACCTGTTACTTTTGAAGGTTTTATTGCTAATGGATTGGCAACTGCTGTATCTGTTGATGCTGTGATTCCTGGTCAATTGAATGAATATTCAGATGAGGAAAAAGAGCAATTAAAGCAGAAACTAAAAGCTGATATGGCACAAGTAGAAACCATTTTATTCTTAGAAGGCTTATTTGATCAAAGTAAAATTGAAATCTTTCAAGTTCCATTTTTGACTGAATAATGATGAAAAATAGTATTTTATTTACAGTTGCATTTCTAATAGTGATTGGCTTTTTTATCTATGCCACTAATATGCAAACTAGGCCTGCTTTAAATAATACTGTTTATCTTGTTAAAACTGATGTTGCTACAAAAGCAGCATCAGTTAATGCTGAGCCAGTTGAAAAAAATATTAAAAGTTTAGATGATTATTTGCCTAATTCACAATTGTTGAAAGATTTTGAAATTATTGATGAGGCTGAATTGTTACTATCAATGGATGATGCACAACAAATTTCAGATGGGTTGATGATTTTGAAAATTATGGCTGATCGTAAAAGTGGACGTGCAAATTATATTTTGGCCGAATTATACGATAAAGGTATTAGAGTTGATGCATCTTCAGAAGAAGCTTTAAAGTATTATAAACAGGCTGCTTTATTGGGTGTTGAAGATGCTAATATTTATCTATTTAATTATTATTTAGATGCTGACGAGATGACAGAAGAGCATTTGAATAATGCGTTAAGCTGGTTTTTAGAAGCTTCTAGAGTAGGGAATAATCCTATTGCAGATTATGCATTGGCACACATATATTCAAAAGGTTTGGGTGTTGAAGTTGATATCGTAGAAGCCACTAAATATTATAAAAAAGCAGCAGATGAGAATTTTGTTTTGGCCTATGAGCCTTTAGCTAATTTATATCTTGTAGAGAAAGATGATCCTAAGAAAATAAGCGATGCACTTATGCTTTTTCAGCGAGCTGCTAATGAAGATATTCCCACTGCGCAATTTAAATTAGGCTATATGTATGCTGAAGGTTTGGGGGTTAAACAAGATTATGATACCGCTAGATTTTGGTATCAAAGAGCTGCTAATCATAAGTTGATTGAAGCTTATATGGCTTTGGGATTAATTTATGAAAATGCTCTGGGTACTGAAAAAGATAATCAAATCGCTTATGATTATTATCGAAAAGCTGCCGAAGCAGGTAGTATTTTAGGGCAAAATGCTGTTGCTCGTGCTTTTGAGCGTGGTATTGGTGTTGATAAAGATATTGATCGAGCGTCATTTTGGTACAGCCAAGCTGCAGAGCAGGGAGATAGCAATGCAGCCTATAATTTAGGGCGCATTTTTGAAGAATATGATGAAATGCGAAATTTAGATATTGCTAAATTTTGGTATCAAAAAGCAGCCGATGCTAATATCTTGGAAGCAAAACAAGCCTTAAGTCGATTGGAAGGTCAGCAATAATTATGCTTCAAAAAAATTATGAATTAACGAACTTAAACACTTTAGGGGTTTCGGTGGTTGCCGAAAATTATTATCGTATAGACTCTTTGGCTCAACTGGATGAATTAAGTCATTGTCCTATACCTCATTTTTATTTAGGGGGTGGTAGCAATGTATTGTTTACTCAAAACTATGGCGGAACAGTTGTTCATAATTGTTTGATGGGCATTGAAAATATTTCTGAAAGTGATGAAGATGTTATTGTTCGAGTATACGCTGGCGAATCTTGGCATGGATTTGTTACACATGCCTTGAATGAGGGGTGGTTTGGATTAGAGTGCTTAGCGTATATTCCTGGTAATGTTGGTGCGACGCCAGTACAAAATATAGGTGCTTATGGTGTTGAAGCCCGTACTTTTATCGAAAAAGTTAATGTGTATAATATTCAAAAAAAGTCTTATGAAACATATAGTAATGATGAATGTGAATTTGGGTATAGGAATAGTGCTTTTAAGTCTAGTTTAAAAGATAGATTGGTGATCAGTGTAGATTTTAAATTATCAAAAATGGCAAAAAAACATCAAAAATTTTATCCAGCATTGCAGGATTATTTTGATGAAAATTTTATAGACAATCCACAGCCACTAGATATTTATCATGCTGTTATTGCAGTTCGTCGATCTAAATTACCAGAGGTTGGTGAAATTGGTAGTGCAGGTAGTTTTTTTAAGAATCCAATTGTTACTCAGGAGCAATTACAGAAATTAAAAATTAAATATCCTAATTTGTCATCTTATGAATACAGCGAAACTCATGTGAAACTCGCTGCAGGACAGTTAATAGATATATTAGGATTTAAAGGAAAATATGAGAATAATGTCGGTATGTATGAAAAACAGGCATTGATTTTGGTTAATTTAGGTGGTGCGAGCGGCGAAGCACTGTATTTGCATAGTATGCGTGTTATGAAAGCTGTAGAAAACGAATTTGGAATTTGTTTAGAACCCGAAGTAATTATTTTATGATTATTTTAAGTATTTATTTATAGGAAAAATGATATGAAACTTTTTAAAGTATTTAAATCAGTAGTGTTAATGGGTGTGATTGCTCTGTTTTCTGTCACATATGCGGCAGATACACCAGAGCAAACGATTGAAAAAGCATCTGCTCAATTAATTAATGCATTGAAAAAAGAAGAAGCTGTATTGAAAAAAGATCCAAAAAAACTGTACAGTTTTATTGAAAAAACAGCTGTACCGTATTTTGATTTTAATACAATGTCGCAGTGGGTAATGGGTAGATCTTGGAGAGATGCAACTCCTCAGCAGCGTGCTCGTTTTATGGAAGAGTTTAAGAAATTATTGATCAATGCTTATGGTAGTGCATTATTAGAATATACAGATGATAAAGTTAATGTATTTCCATTGCCACCAAATGCGACGAATAAAAATGAAGTGACGGTTCGTTCAGAAATTACATCCTCTACTCACAAGCCAGTTGCCGTGAATTATTCAATGATTAAGTCAGGAGGTAAATGGTTGGTTTACGATGTGTCTATTGAAGGCATTAGTATCGTTACCAGTTATCGTGGAGAAATTCGTGAATTGGTTAATTCTAAAGGAATTGATGGAATGATCTCTACCTTGGCACAAAAAAATAAGTAATTTTGATATAAAGGAATGGTTATGGAAGTTTGTATTGCATTAAATCAAGAAGGCTTTTATAGCTTGAGTGGTGACTTTAATAAATTTACCATTCCTGATTATGATCGAGCCATTCGTTTATTATTTAAAGATCAATCGCCATCATTGTTAGATTTAGAAAAGATCAGCAGCTGTGACAGTGCGCTAGTTGCCTTATTAATCAGCTATAAGCATGATTATCCTGAGTTGGAATTAAAATCTATTCCACCTCAGTTAGAAAAGCTACTTTCTTTGTACAATGTCAAAGAATGGTTTAATTAAATAAAAAGGGAATCACAAGATTCCCTTTTTTAAATGTACCTATTTAATACTAATCAAATTGGAAAATGTTTTTTAAGAAATCTTTTGCTCGATCGCTTGGTTCACCATCGAAGAATTCATTCTTAGAGACATTATCAATAATTTCACCTTTATCCATAAAGATAATGCGATCAGCAACTCTTCTGGCAAAGCCCATTTCATGGGTTACGCACATCATCGTCATGCCTTCTTGTGCGAGTTCTACCATAACATCTAAAACTTCATGAATCATCTCTGGGTCAAGTGCTGAAGTTGGTTCATCAAATAGCATGACTACTGGATCCATAGCTAGTGCTCTAGCAATTGCAACACGCTGTTGTTGGCCACCTGATAATTGGCTAGGGTATTTGTGTGCATGAGCAGATAGACCTACACGATCTAATAAATTCATTGCTTTTTCATAAGCTTCTTCAGAGTTTCTTTTTAATACTTTCGTTTGAGCAATGATAAGATTTTTTTCAATGCTCATATGAGGAAACAATTCAAAATGTTGAAACACCATGCCAACTTTAGAACGTAGTTTTGAAAGATTGGTATTTTTATCAGTAATATCAGTACCATTAACAATAATTTTGCCCTCTTGAATGGGCTCTAATGCATTAACGCATTTGATTAAAGTAGATTTACCAGATCCAGAAGGGCCGCATACAACAACCACTTCTTTTTCAGAAATATCAGCAGTACAGTCATTGAGTACTTTAAAATTACCGTAATATTTGCCTACATTTTTAAAATGAATCATATTTTGTTCCTTGATTGAATATAACGTACACCAGATGACACAGTGAAGCAGATAACAAAGTATACAAAGCCTGCAAATATAATGAATTCAGTTTTGTAGTCGTTGTTGTAGCCGATAATATCTGTTGCTCGGAAAAAATCCGTCAAGCTGATGATATAAACAAGTGATGTATCTTGGAAAAGGATGATCCCTTGAGTTAATAGTAAAGGAATCATGTTGCGAAATGCTTGAGGTAGAATTACATAACGTAAAGATTGAAATCTAGTCATACCAAGCGCTAATGCTGCTGAATTTTGACCATTTTTAACGCTTGAAATACCTGCGCGAATAATTTCTGAATAGTATGCGGCTTCAAAAAGTGAGAATGCAACCATTGCTAAAATTAATCTAAAGCTTGTATTTGTACCATCTAAGCCAAAAAGTTTTTGCATTCCTGGGCCAATGATTAAATAGAACCACATTAAAACCATAATCAGTGGAATCGATCTGAAAGTATTGACATATAGGGCAGCAAGCCATGCAATGGGTTTTGGCATAAATAAACGCATAACTGCCAAAATTGTGCCCCAAATAATGCCCACAACAACTGCTACAGCAGTAACTTGTAGTGTGACCCATAAGCCTTTTAATAATGTCGGGTAAGTATCAGCCAATACTGAGAAGAAAGTATAATCATTCATATTATTGACCTCCCGAAATTAGGCCAGGGATTCTTGTTCTCACTTCGATAAAGCGCATTCCCCACATCAGTAGGACATTAATCGCTATAAAGATTACGGTAATGACGATAAATGATTCATAGGCTTTTGCTGTATAGTCATTAATTTGAGCTGCTTGACGAGATAATTCCATTAATCCGATCGTTTGTAAGACTGCTGAGTTTTTAAAAATATTGAGTAATTCAGAAGTTAATGGTGGAATAACGATGCGAAATGCTTGCGGCATAATGATATAACGATATGATTGCGCCAATGAGAATCCCATTGCTAATGCAGCATTTCTTTGTCCGCCTGCAAGCGATTGAATGCCAGAGCGTACTTGCTCCGCGATACGTGCTGATGTAAATAAACCCAAGCATAAAATACCAGCAGTTAGAATTTGCACGTGTGGATCAAGATTTTTAATCCATTTTCCCATTCCAGCAGGCATGAGTTCTGGCCAAACATAGAACCAGAAGAATAGTTGTACAATAATTGGCACATTACGCAGAGATTCGACGTATGCTGCGCCGATAAAATTTAAAAATCGATTAGGAAGTGTTCTGAATATTCCTATAATTGTCCCGCAAAATAAAGCGAGACACCAACTCAGTGATGCTGTAATCACTGTCCATTTTAGACCTTCAATGATCCAGTCTAAATATGTTTCTGTTCCTACTGCTTGTTGAAACAGAAAAGAAAAATCTAAGCCAAACATTTTAAACCCCACAAACAAGTCACCGCCATAAGCGGTGACTTAAATAATATAAAGAGATAATATTATCTATAATATTTACTGATAAGCTTTATCTGTAGGATTTTGAAATAACTCAATCATTTCTTCAGATGCAGGGAAGTCTAAGCTAACACCGCGTGGTGGGATAGGTTGTGTAAACCATTTTGTATATAGTGCTTCTAATTCACCTGATTTTGACATTTCAGCGATTGTTTCATCTGCAATTGCTTTTATGCCTGGATCATCTTTTTTGAACATACATGCATAAGCTTCTTTACCCTGCGATGTACCTGTTACATTCCACTTTTGTGGATCACGTGATTTTGCACGTTCACCATAAAGCAATGAATCATCCATAACAAATGCAGCTCCACGGCCACCTGCTAACATCATAAATGCATCGCCATGATCTTTAAGCGATTGAATTTTCATATTCATATTTTTCGCTTGATTCATTTCATTTAAAGCACGTTCAGAAGTCGTGCCAGCAGTTGTAATCACAACTTTATCAGCCAAATCTGTAAAGTCGTTAATGCCTGAATCTTTATCGGTTACCAGCTTGATGTTGGCAATGAAAATAGTGTTTGAGAAACCTGCTTCTTGTGCACGGCTTGTATTATGAGTTGTTGAGCCACATTCGATATCAATCGTACCATTATTAACGAGCGGAATTCTATTTTGAGATGTAATTGGGGACAACTTAACATTTAATTTTTTGCCAAGTTTTTTTTCAATGTTTTCAACAATTTTCATGCTGACATCATGTGAATAGCCAATTACATTTTGATTATTATCATAGTAAGAAAAAGGGATTGATGATTCACGATGCCCTACGGAAATTGAACCTGAATCATTAATTTTTTTTAAAACGCCAGTGATTTCTTGTGCGAAGCTAATGCCCATTAAACATGTTGATACAACTGCTAAACTTAATAACTGTTTTTTCATAATTACGCCTCTATCCTTTTGGTATATCTTTAGATTTTTATCAGCTTCAAATATTATATTTTTTGCTGATTTTTAAGCTTTTACTATTTATATTACAAACAAGAAATTTTAGTCATATAAATATGTTTTCAATATGTAGTATTAATTATTGAATAACATCTGCAATTTAGCATGATTAAACTAAATGAGCTAGTAGGCTATATGTAAAATATTATTTATATTCAAATATGATCTACATTTATTTCTATTTAAATAATTATCATTTTAATTCATGTGTTTATATTAATATATTGTAGATTTTCGACTACAAAACAATAACTTTTATGCATATATTTATAAAAAATTAACTAAAGCTTAAATATAGTTCGATAAAATTAGATAATGTTTAATATTTTAACGTTGTTAAATGTGATAAACATAGTCGCTGCAGTTGCTTAATATATATTTAGAGGAAAAAATGATTTCAGAATTTTATACGCCAATTCGTACAATTATGACTCCAGGTCCTGTTGAAGCTCATCCTTCTGTGTTACGAAAAATGGCAACGCCAACGATCGGACAGTTTGATCCATACTTCATTAAGATTATGGATGAAGTTAAAGAAATGATTAAAGTACCATTTCAAACTAAAAATGAACAAGCTTTCGCGGTAGATGGTACCTCTCGTGCTGGGTTAGAAGCAGCATTAATCGGATTGATTGAGCCAGGTGATAAAGTTTTGATTCCATGTTATGGAAGGTTTGCTTATCTTTTGGGGGAAATTGCTGAACGTGCAAGAGCAGAAGTTGTTTATTTTGAAAAAGATTGGGAAGAAACTTTTCAGCAAGAAAGTGTCATAGAAGCTATTAAACAGCATCAGCCTAAAATAGTTGCATTGGTTCATGGTGAAACAGCAAATGGGCAAATGCAATCTTTAGATAAAATAGGTGAGTATTGTAGAGCACAAGATATTTTCTTCGTTGTCGATACTGTGGCGACTTATGCTGGTGTTCCATTGTCGGTTGATGAATGGAAGATTGATATTGCAATTGCAGGAACTCAGAAATGTTTAAGTGTTCCGTCGGGCTTATCATTAATTACTTATAATGATCGTGTAGAAAAAATTTTGACATCACGTTATCAGAAAGAGTTAGGGCTGAGTAAAGAGATACGAAACACTAATCATATTGTGAGTAATTATTTAGACTTAAGTCAGTTGCAGCGATATTGGAATAAAGAACGAATTAATCATCATACTGAAGCAACTTCAATGGTATATGCTTTACATGAAGGATTGCGTTTAGTGATTAATGAAGGAATAGATAAGGTGTGGCAACGTCATGCTTTAAATGATGAGGCGATAGTTGCTGGTATTAAAGCGATGGGCTTAGAAATATACGGTAATCCAAATTCTAAGATGCCGACAGTTACACCAATCATTGTGCCTGAAGGAATTGATTGTGATGGTGTACGCAATATGTTGTTAAATGAATTTGGTGTTGAAATAGCAGGCTCATTCGGACAATTAGCAGGTAAAGTTTGGCGTATTGGTAATATGGGATTTAGTAGTCGTAAAGAAAATGTCTTGCATGTATTGGGCGCTTTTGAAGCGGTTCTTTTATTTTATGGAGCAAAGATTAATCCTGGTATGGCGGTTCAAGCGGCATTGAAAGTTTACACTAGATAATTATTATGAATTCCAATAAAAAATCCCGCATAGTTGCGGGATTTTTCATGGATCAATGAATTATTGATTATGATGTTTATGCTTTGTTTGGTCTTTTTTATTACGACCATTATTTTGCATTAATTGTGAATGTTGTGCACGTTGATCCGGGGTTAAAATCTGGTACATCGCATGACGATATTTCATCTTGCGCATAGAGTTTTGATCTTTGTTTTTGTCGATGAGTTCTTTTGCCTTATTTTCATCAAAAGTTGGGTTGTTAAAAAACTTTTCCATTTCAGCTTGATGTGCTAATCGAGCCTCTTGATTTTCAGTTTTAATGCTTTGATGAAGAGTTTGCATTTGAGCGCGTTGTTCATCTGTTAAATTTAGTTGTTGGCCAATATGGTCATAATGATTTTTATGCCCACCTTTATGTGATTCTGCCATTGCAAGACCAGAGAAGCTAACGAGAGCAATTAAAGTTAAAGCGATTTTATTTTTCATATTGTTTACCTCTATCGGTTAAAAATACATGATGGTTGGTGTTGATGTGAACATCTTAAAACTTTAGATGTAAAAGAGAAGTCTTCTATTGTAAAGGGGCGTAAATCTTTATGTCAGCTCTGCTTTTATCGTTATAATGAAGAAAAATAAGGAGACATCTATGGAACATATTTTGTTAGTCGATGATGATTTGCAATTGCAATCTTTGATATCAGAATTATTAACTTTTGAAGGCTTTAAGGTTGATGTTTGTAATAATGGCGAAGAATGCTTAAATTATATGCAGCACTCAACGCCAGATGTTTTAATTCTTGATGTCATGATGCCCAAAAAAAATGGTTGGGATACATTGCGTGAAATCCGTCAAGTAAAGCCATTATTACCTGTGTTAATGCTATCAGCAAAAGGAGATAGTATTGATCGTGTATTAGGTCTAGAGTTGGGTGCAGATGATTATATCGGTAAGCCATTTGATGATAGAGAATTAATCGCAAGAATCCGTGCTTTACTTCGTCGTGCAAATGCAGAAGAGCTTCCTCAGGATTCTAAGATTATTAAAATAGATCAGTTAGAGCTGAATCAGTCACAATTTCAGGCGACTTTTTCTGGTAAGCCGATTGAGCTAACTTATACAGAATTTTCTTTGTTGTTATATATGGTCAAAAATAAAGGTAAGGCAATTAGTCGTGATGAACTGAGTCGTGAAATATTAGGCAAACGACACCAAGCATTTGATCGTGTGATTGATATGCATGTGAGTAATTTGAGAAAGAAAATACCAGATAGAGAAAATGGAATGCCATGGTTTAAAACCATTCATGGTTTAGGCTATATGTTTATCGAGTAAATAATATGAGAAAGATATTTTCATTATTAAGTGTTCGGATTTTTTGTGTTTTCTTGATTTATTGTATTGCAGTTGTATCGATCGCCATCATTATTCCAACGCTAGATCAACGCAGAATCAGAGAAGTGCCTGCGCTCGAAAGTGAAAAAGCACAGCAGAGATTACATCGATTATTACGTACCAAACACAGTAATCAAGGGCGATTTATTGCGATTCCAAAAACAACCGATTTCGAATATTTAGCATTATCTATAGGTAGTGTTGATAATGAAGATTATCGAGAGTTTATAGTTGCGGTGTCTGATGAACATAAGCCATATCAGCAAGCGATAGGATCGCAAATGATTATGGGGCCTTTTGAGATAGGCAATTTAAACTACCAATTTTATTTGCTGTTCCCGAAATTGCCACAAGCTTATTATTTAAGTCAGCTATTCAGTTCGCCATCATTACTGGTTTTGATCATGATGATCGCAAGCTTGCCTTTTATCTTTTTGCTGACTTATTCTCTATATCGCCCGATTATGCGTTTAAAGAAGGCAGCAGATAGAGTTGCTGCGGGTGGTTGGGAAGTGGATCCAAAGTTGGAAGAGGGTACTATGGAATTCAGCTATCTTGGTAAAAGTTTTAATAAAATGGTAATGGCATTGCAAGAAGCTGAAGCCGAAAAAAATCGTTTATTCGGGAATTTATCGCATGAGCTTCGTACGCCATTGACAAGAGTGCGTTTAACGAATGGAATGCTTAGAAGAAAAACGGATGAATCTCTAGAGGCTGATATTGATCGGATTGAGCAAAATTTAATATTGATTGAAAACCGTATACAAGCAATGTTGTCTCTTTCTCGTGGCTTAATCTTGAGTCGTGATAAATATGAAATCGTGTGTTTGCATGATGCGGTTTTAGAGCTGTTGGCTGAAGCATCATTCGAAGCAGAAGCCAATAATAAGTTATTGATTTACGATCATATACCGTCAGTATCACTCATGTTAAATTTAGAGAACTTTAGAAGTGGCATTGAAAATATTTTACGAAATGCTATTCACTATGCATCAAGTGAGATTAAAGTAGATTTCAGTGTTGTACATAAAGAGCTGGTGATTGTTATTAGTGATGATGGTGCAGGCGTGAAGACTGCAGATTTAGATAGATTATTTGAAGCATTTTATCGTTCTGAAAACACTGATGTTCCAGATTCAAATGGTGCTGGTTTAGGATTAGCTATAGCAAGCCATATGGTGAAAAGCCATAAAGGTAGCATTAATGCTGAAAATCAAAATGAGGGTAAAGGATTGGTAATTACGATCAAATTACCTATTGTGAGTGTTCAGTAACTGCCCAAATGCCTACGTATGGACGAACATTCCAAAATGGCGCGCCATATATTTTTCCATAATAATATAGCTGTGATAATGTTCCATCTAAATAAAGGGCATTATCGCAGCCTAGCTTATCTTGAAAGAATTTTGCAAAATAATAAAAATTGATAGGGCTTTGTGAAACTGCAAAATAAGTCGATTCATTTTTTACACAAACACCGCTCCTATATTTTAAACTATCAGAGCTCTCATAAAATTTTGGATGTAGTTTTCCATCAATGACCAGCATAGGTCCTGATTGTGTTGCATATGTGACATTATATTTATTTTTTGTTTTGAGGAAGTTTTCCGTCTCAATCACGTAACGTTTGCCCGTTTGATCAATAAAAAAGATGCCGTTCGGAATTAATGAAAAATTTCCAATGGCATCCTTTCTTGTGACTTGATTTAACGCTTGTAAGCGTTCGCTATTTTCCACATGCCAGCCAAGCGGCGATTTATCTTGTCCAAAAATGCCAGAATTAATAGCAAATAAAACTTTTTCTTGCTGTTTTGCTAAGGTTTTTGATAACGAGTTAAATGATTGATATGCTTGGCCGTCATTGGGTTGTTTCCAAAATAGCTTTAATGAATCTTCTTCAGAAATCTCTACAACTGCAAAGTCTACATTATTATATTTTTGCTCTTGCAGGGTGAGTGCAAAAGAAAAGTTGGTAATAATTAGCCCGCTGATGAATGCGGAGTATAAAGTTTTCTGTATATTCATTTATTCTCTAGCTTGATGGATGGTTTGTAATAAAGGTTTCAATAATTTTGGTGAAGCAAAGGCTGCATTTTCTGAGCTTAAATCTAATGTGTTGCCTTTAAGATCAGCGGCTAAAGCACCACTTTCTAGTGCTATTAATACAGAGGCAAAATGATCGCATGCATTGAATTCATTTAACCATACTGCAGATGCTTTACCTTCAGCCATGTTACAGATTGCTAAAGCTGAATCACCAACAACGCGAACACCTAAAGAGGTGTGATGGATGTGAGATGTCATTAATGCATACTCTTTAGTTAATGATTTACCATTTGTCATGATTAATGCATCGAATAGTTTTCCGCTGTGCTTTGGTAAGCGAATGCGAATATCATTCATTGTTGCACCTTCATTTTTCACGGCAGCATATTCTGTTTGTGAAATAGGCATGTATACATAAGCAGCTGTCAATTTTTCATCAACCATGAAAGCAACAGAAACAGCAAAATCAGGATTATTGCCCAAGAAGTTTTCTTTACCAACAATACCACTTACATACCAGTAGCCACGGCTGTTTGCTTTGCCGTGAATTCCATCATGTTTTGTCTCTACAGTGTGATCAGGGTATGCATATAAAATTTCTTTGGCGATTTCAGATTCGATTTGTCTGTAAAAAATAGAGAAACGTTCAGTTTCTTCACGCTGTGCTTGACTTAATTTTGCAGTTTGCTCAAAAATTTGTGTAATTAAACGGCTAACTTTTGATACGCTTTTTTGTGCAATTGTTAATTGTGGATTCATAAAACTCTCAGATTAATATGATTGAATACTGTGGTCATCATTTAAAACATCTAAAAGAGATTGTTCTAAATTAGGGCCACTTAAACGGAAATGTGAAGCATCAACCCAGGAAACACCAAAGCGATTAATGACTTCTTCTAAATATTGTGAAGCTTCTAAAAAATTGTTGTTGGAAGTTTGGATATGTATACCAACATTATGATTCATATCTTGAATCACATTTAAAATATTTTGCACCATTGTTAATGTAACTGGTTGGCGATGACTACCAGATGCTGTTTTAATAAAATCCATTTCACTGCGGACTGCTAATTCAGATGCTTTTCTGATCCATTTTGCATCTTGTAAAACCCCTGCTTCAATAGATAACTTTAAGGGTATATCTTCTGCAATTTCACGCATTGAGGTCAAAAATTTTAAACATAGCCCAGCTTGTCTATTGACCAAAGCTTGATAAGGCAACACTAAATCAATTTCATCAGCACCAGCTGCAATGGCGTTTTTCATTTCTTGCGTTGCATTGTATGTATTAAAGTCACCATTTGGATAATTGATGATAGCTGAAATTTTAGGGCAGTCATCATTCAATGCATCTTTAATTGTATGAATGTGATGTGTAAAGGTTGTAATGGAAGCAATTTGTCCTAGCGCGCTAATGTCAGAAATAACCTTATT
Source organism: uncultured Wohlfahrtiimonas sp. (assembly GCA_947631095.1). GTDB lineage: Bacteria > Pseudomonadota > Gammaproteobacteria > Cardiobacteriales > Wohlfahrtiimonadaceae > Wohlfahrtiimonas. The sequence goes on along the minus strand of CANRJX010000010.1, from coordinate 21,516 downwards.
ACTATCGAGCTTAATGTGTAGATAAGGTAGGTCTACTAATCCTACCATTTTTTGCGCGACTTTTAGTTTCAAGTCTTCCATTATACTGCTTTTTCCTCCATAGATGATTCTGGTGCTTTATTTGCAACAGGTTTAACAGGGTTTTGCATCGGCCAAGCGATTGCGAACCACAATGCTGATAGAATGAATGCTAAATAGAATACATATTCTACACCTAAATATCCGCTGACACTTGATCCAACAATTCCGCCAATCGATGCACCTAAAAATTGAGAGGAGGAGAATACACCCATTATTGTTCCTCTGTAATTTTTATTTGCAAATCGTGACATGAGTGAAGGTTGAGATGCTTCCATAATGTTAAAGCCAAAGAAGAAAAATGCTAGGCTGAAAATAATAAACCAATGATTATTATTTTCATAAACGATTAAGAATAAATATGAAATGGCTAAAAATATAATGGCTAATAAGAATAGAATTCTATGTTTATAAAATCTTTCAGCGAGCCCAACAAAAATAAACATGACAATAATAGACACAAAAAATGTAGCGGTATAATAAAGCGCAGAAGAAACTTGCGAAATCTCTAATTGCTTGAAAAAAATTGGTAAGGTTGCAAAAGTCATGGTTAATAACAAATGCAACATAAATGCCCCAAAGTATAGTCGAACGACGTTGTTTTCTTCTAAGACAATTTTTGTGAGTTCTTTGATGGATTTTTTTTCATGATTGGTTTCTGATGCTGTGGCTTTTGTTATATTCGGAATGTATTTAATTGTTAAATAAATTCCAGCCATACCTAAAGCTGCGCATAAGCCAAAAATACCATAGCCTTTTGCGAGAAAATAAATGAGTGGTGATATTGAAATGGCAACGCCAAATGTTACTCCTATACTTACACCGATGATTGCCATAACCTTTGAGCGTATTTGCTCGCGGGTTAAATCTGTTGCTAAAGCTAAAACTACTGCTGAAACAGCACCTGAGCCTTGAATGATTCGCCCTAGAATAGCGATATATACATCTGATGTGAACATCAATACGATGCTTCCGAATGTAAATAATGCAAGACCAGTGATTAATGCAGGTTTTCTCCCAATTTTATCAGATACGATTCCAAAAATTGGTTGCAATAAAATTTGTGTAATGGCGTAACTTGCAAATACAAATCCGGTAAGTAAAGGTGTTGAGCCGCTTAAACTTTCACTGTATGTTGCAAGAATTGGCAAAATAATGAAAATGCCGAGCATTCTGATTGAAAATAGACCCGCGAGTTTGGCAGCTAAACCTTTCTCTTCAGATGTAAATTTTGAGCTTGTATTTACAGATGATTCCAACATTCTACTCTCTATTCCTTAACATTTAGGACTGATTATACTTTATTTTGTATATCCAGTGCAGCTTGGTAAATATGATTTTTTGACTGTTTAGTAATTTTCATGGCAATACTAACAGCTTGTTTTAAGGGTAATTCACTTAATAAGATGGTCAGCAATTCATTTAAGTCAATAGCGTCTGAAGATTCTTCATTAGAAACAGGGAAGCCTTCGATCACAACAACGTATTCACCACGCTGTTCATCTGAATGTGTTTGATAGTAAGTTAAAAGCTCACACAGTGAATTAGATAGATAGCTTTCATAATGTTTTGTCATTTCTCTGCCGATAAATGCATAACGCTCTGCACCAAAAATTTCAATCGCATCTTTGAGCATTTCAATAATTCTATGGCTAGATTCATAAAAAATTAAAGTGCGCGGATCTTTTCTCAGAGCATCCATTTTACTTTTGCGCCCTGATGATTTTGCAGGTAAAAATCCTTCAAAACTAAATCTATCAGTTGCTATGCCAGAAACTGATAATGCAGTGATTAAAGCACTTACGCCAGGAATAGGAATGACTTTTTGATCATTTTCCCTTAGTGCTCGCACAACCTTGAAACCTGGGTCTGAGATTAGTGGTGTGCCAGCATCTGAAATGATTGCAATTGTTTTATCGTCTTTTAATAAACCTAAAATTTCATCTATGCGGTCAATTTCATTATGATCATGTAAAGAGCGCATAGGCGTAGATATATTAAACATCTGCATAAGCTTTGCAGAATGTCTTGTATCTTCAGCAAAGATCAAATCAACATTTTTTAATGTTGCAATGGCTCGAGGCGACCAATCTTCAATATTTCCAATCGGCGTTGCGACAATATAACAAATTGACATAGAGTTCTCAGGTTAATAAAGTTAAGGTTTGAGATTATACAAGGAAATCAAGCAATGAGCGAACCGCAATTAACTGGAGAGTGGGGTGAATTATTAGCAAGAGAGTATTTGGAGACAAATGGCATGACTTTTATTGTTCGAAATTATCTATGTCGCATGGGAGAAATAGATCTTGTTATGCAAGATAAAGATATCCTTGTATTTGTTGAGGTACGAGTCAGAAATACTAAATTACATGGTGATGCATTAGAAAGTATTAATTTTAGAAAGCAACAAAAGATAAGAAGAACTGCAGAAAGATATATACAACAAAATAATTATAAGGGTGGCGCTAGAATAGATGTTGTTGGAATTGATACATCAATTACGCCACCTAAAATTACTTGGATTGAAAATGCGTTTTAAATTAAGAAAATAATATTCAATAAGATATAGATCGGTAGTAATGTTCCGACGGCAATAAACATGTACCCAAAGAATGTCGGCATTTTAACGTCATTTTGTTCTGCAATGCTTTTGATCATAAAATTTGGTGCATTTGCAATATAGGTTAATGGACCAGTGAATACTGTAGCCATAGAAATGGTCAACAATGTTGTGGGGATAATATTCATCATATAATTTGCACCATCAGGATTGTCGCCAATTGCCATCTTAAAAAATACCAAATATGTTGGTGCATTATCTAAAAATGCAGATAAAGTTGCTGTGATCCAAAAATAAACAACGTTATCAGGCTCGCCATTTTGTTTGTGTACTAATGACATTAAGAATTCTGTAATTGCATTTTCGGGCGATTGAAGAATTAGAATCACAGGTGTAATGGTAAAAAATATGCCCAGGAACAACTTGGCAACCTCTTTAATAGGCTCCCAATTAAATTGATTCTCTTCACGCAATACTTTTGGCGTGATCCATAAAGATATAATGGTTACAGCAATGAAGATGACATCTCTGAAGAAATTTTCTAATGCAATGTTAGTGTCATAGATTTTAAAACTAATCTCAGGATTCCAGAAGCCTGACATAATAATGCCCATTAGAACTACACCAATTAAAAGAAAATTGACTTTTCCTTTGATGATAAAGCGATTGCTCATTAATGGTTGTACGGGTAAAGCTTCTTTTTCAAATAATTTGCTATCTATTAAATAAAATAGCATTAATAAAATTCCAGATGTGATGATGACGGGTAAGAGCATGTATTGCAGTGTCCAGAAGAAATCAATTCCAGCTAGAAAACCTAAGAATAATGGTGGGTCACCTAATGGAGTTAGTCCACCACCGATGTTCGCCACTAAAAAAATAAAGAAGATGATGACGTGAACTTTAAATTTACGGTTTTTATTGGCTTCTAATATTGGGCGAATTAATAACATTGAAGCACCGGTTGTGCCCATGATAGATGCAAGAATTGTGCCAACTAATAGAATCGATACATTGAGCGCAGGACTCGGTGCAAATGTACCAGAAATTTGTATACCACTTGATACTACATATAAAGTTAGCAATAATAATATGAACGGTATATATTCTGAGAAGATTGTATCAATAATAATTGAGCTGCTGATTGATAATCCAAAATTAATGCAGAGAAGTATAAGAAAAATTAAACTCCAGCCTAGAGTGATTTTACCGTAATGGTTGATCCAAAGTTTTGGGGTAAATAAGGGAAGGAAAGCAATGGATGCTATTAGACCTATGAATGGAATAGTATACGCAATTGATAGATTTGTTCCATCAATTAGGGTAGCTGACGCGAATGATGTTTGAAACAAACTTGGTAATAATAAACAAAGAAACAAAACAATACGCATTACACCCCCTATGAGTATGATGTTGAAAAAAAGGAAAATGTGATTTAGATGAAAATTAGTATGAGCTCTATTTTGCTTGTGAAATTGCTAAAATAATTAAATATTTGCCTAATTATTCATACTTTGTCGAATTATTATAGTATAAGTTTGTATATGGCGTTGTATTTTATTGTGTATAAATTAGTCTTTTTCTGTAGGGCGAATGAAGTCTTAGTAGTTTATACTGTACGACTGTTGTATTAATGGGATTGGATCATATTTATCGCTGGTCTTTGCTATAAATTAAGGTAGATGATGAAATATAAAATAGTTTTTCGTGGAAAGATCAAATCGGACATTCCACATGACCAAATATTAGAGAATCTTTCAGAGTTATTTGATGAATCTAAGCAAGAAATTCATCAAAAATTCTTCAATATGCAAAAAAAAGAATTAACTTTAATATCTGATTTAAATAGTCAGGATGCTGAAGAATATAAAGCAGCTTTGAGCGAAGCAGGTATTATTGCGGATATTGATGTTGATTTTGATGAAAATTTAGATTTTGGTGACTGGTTAGATAATCAAGATTCAAAGGATAAACCCAGTAAAGAGCAAGTCGATCCCGTAACAAAGATAACAATAGATTTACCAGAAGAGCCAATAATTGAAAAAGATAAGCGTAGTAGTGATATTCGTAAAAGATTTTTAGAAGCTCAGGATTTTACTTTAGAAAAAACAGAAGCAGATATGCAAACTGGTGAAGTAGATCGGGTTGAAAAATTAAAAAAGATCACTCGCAAAAAAGAAGATGACATTATCATTAATGATTCTACAGTTGCAGCAATACCACCATTATTCGATAGTGGTGTTCGAGTAGGTAGAGTGCGTTTCATATATCGGATCACATTGGCATTTGCAATTTTAATGACTTGTTTAAATGTACTGCCCATTTATTTATACGATTTAATCGGTAGCTCAAGTGTGATTGTTACTATTTTTTTAACGGTAGCGGCTTTGGTATTTGTCTTGATTGTAATTACGCAAAGATTATGTGATTTAGATAATTTGTCCTTCGGTAAAATGGCATTTGTTACGATTATATTATGTACTTTATTTTTAAGTATTATGATCAATGATTACTACGCTTTAAATGCAGAAAAAATATCCTTTGCTAAACAATTTTTAAAAAGCAATATGAGTAATCCTAATTTCTTTATATTACAAAATACACTGAATGAATATTTAGTCTCGGATACAGGTGTGTATTTATTAAAAAAAATTGACTCTATAGTTAAGTGGTTTGTTTATGTGGTTGTTTTTTTGGGGGCGATTGCTTTGTTTGCTCTCCCAGGGATTAAAGGGAATAATCAGTATGGTGGGCCTTCTGGTGTTCCTACGGCTAAAAGCACTGCATTTTTTATCATTAGCTTGGTTATTTTCTTTTACAGCACAAGCTATCCATATGGTACAAAAGAACTAAGAGCGCAACACAGATTATATCAAGGCCTAGTTTATGAATCTTTAGGCTTATTAAAGCCTTTGCCATCAGTGTATGAAACAGCATATATTGAGTATCTTGAGAAAAAGTCAACAAAATAGTCTCAAATCTATTATAATCGCTAGTCATTATTTGAATTCAGGAGAGAAATCATATAGAGTTCTCTCCTCTTTATTTGAAAGAAATTAACTGCATGAAGAACATTAGAAACTTTTCCATTATTGCCCATATTGATCATGGTAAATCAACCATAGCCGATCGTTTTATTCAGATTTGTGATGGTTTGAGTGACAGAGAAATGGAGGCTCAAGTTTTAGACTCTATGGATATTGAAAGAGAGCGTGGAATTACGATTAAAGCTCACTCTGTATCATTAGATTATAAATCTAAAAAAAATGGTGAGGTTTATCACTTGAACTTTATCGATACGCCAGGGCACGTTGACTTCTCTTATGAAGTTTCACGTTCATTGTTTGCATGCGAAGGCGCATTATTGGTTGTTGATGCAGCACAAGGTGTTGAAGCTCAGTCAGTTGCAAACTGTTATACGGCGATTGATCATGGTTTGGAAGTTGTTCCTGTATTGAATAAAATTGATTTACCTGCCGCTGATCCTATGAAAGTTGCTGCTGAAATCGAAGATATTATCGGTATCGAAGCAATTGATGCTGTTCAGTGTTCTGCTAAAAGTGGTTTAGGTGTAGAAGATGTATTGGAAGATCTAATTGCTAGAATTCCACCACCAGTAGGTGATCCCAATGCGCCACTAAAAGCATTGATTATAGATTCATGGTTTGACCCTTATGTCGGTGTTATCTCTTTGGTTCGTATTTTTGAAGGCACATTAAAGCCGCGCGATAAAATGCAAGTTATGAGCAGTAAGAGAGTCTATCAGGTGAGTCATGTAGGTGTGTTTACACCAAAACGTGAAGATAAGACCCAATTGTCAGCAGGACAAGTTGGCTTTGTAATCGCTGGTATTAAAGAAATCGATGGCGTGCCAGTTGGTGATACTTTAACCTTAGAAAACAATCCTGCATCTGAAGCTGTACCAGGATTCCAAAAAGTACAGTCACGCGTATTTTCTGGCTTATTCCCAGTAGATTCCACAGAATACGAAAATTTACGTGAAGCACTACAAAAATTGCGTTTAAATGATGCATCATTGAACTTTGAACCTGAATCATCTCAGGCACTTGGATTTGGTTTCCGTTGTGGCTTCTTAGGCATGCTTCATATGGAGATTATTCAAGAGCGTTTAGAACGTGAATATGATTTAGATTTAATTACAACAGCCCCAACAGTAATTTACGAGCTTGTAACAACTGATGGTGCAACCACAATGATTGATAATCCGAATGATTTGCCACCACCTAATAAAATTAGTGAGATACGTGAGCCAATTATTAGAGCCAATATTTTAACGCCACAAGAGTATTTAGGAAATATCATCACTTTATGTATTGAAAAACGTGGTGTTCAAAAAAATCTTGTGTATGCAGGCTCTCAAGTGCAATTGCAATTTGAATTGCCAATGAGTGAAGTCGTGTTGGATTTCTTTGATCGTTTAAAATCTATTTCTCGTGGTTATGCATCTTTTGACTATGAGTTTGTACGTTATGAACCTGCGAACTTGGTTAAAGTTGACATTTTAATCAATGGTGAAATGGTCGATGCATTGGCTTTGATCATCCATAAAGACAATTCTGTTTACCGTGGTAGAGAATTGGTTGAAAAAATGCGAGAGTTAATTCCTCGCCAAATGTTCGATATTGCGATTCAAGCAGCAATTGGTTCTAATATCATTGCGAGAAGTACTGTAAAAGCAATGCGTAAAGATGTATTGGCCAAATGTTACGGTGGTGACGTGAGTCGTAAACGTAAGTTATTGGATAAGCAAAAAGCTGGTAAGAAACGAATGAAGCAGGTTGGGAATGTTGAAATACCACAATCTGCATTCTTGGCTGTATTACAAGTAGACAAATAAGGAATTATGATGTTTTCCCAATTTACACATTATTTGGCAATCGCAATTGTCCTCTCGGTACCAATTACTGGTCTAATTTTATTGGTAGACAAGCTGTACTTTAAGAAGAAGAGAGAAAAAGATGCAAAATTGCCTGCTTTGGTAGATTGGTCTGCATTTTTATTTCCAGTGGTACTATTTTTAACTGTATTAAGATCTTTTATCGCTGAGCCATTTATTATTCCAAGTGGCTCTATGCAACCAACTTTATACGCAGGTGATATGATCGTTGCCAATAGATGGTCATTTGGTTTACGTTATCCAATCACCAATCAACGTATTTTTAGTGAAGTTGGAGAGGGCGTAGAGCGTGGTGATATAGCTGTATTTAAATATCCAGTTGATCCACGTATTAATTATATTAAGCGTATTGTAGGTTTGCCAGGTGACGTTGTTGATTATAAGAATAAGCGACTTACCATTAATGGTGAAGCAGTTAAATATGAATATGATGGAAAGGCTTTAGAGCCAGAAACTGATTTGTTGTACACAGAGTTTTTGCCCTCTCAAAATGGAATTGTTGAGCATGGTATTCAAGTTGCGCCTTACAACACAACGGCAGATCATGGAATGGGTTTGAAACAACAGTTCCCTTTTAAAGTTCCAGAAGGTCAATATTTAGCATTTGGTGATAATCGAGATAATAGTGCAGACAGCCGTTTTTGGGGATTTGTAAAAGATGACCAATTGGTTGGTAAAGCTAACTTTATCTGGATGAATTATAAATGCGTGACACAATTGAAAGATTGTGACCATATTTTCACGATACTTAAGTAACTTATGATTGATCAATTACAACTTAAATTAGACTATAATTTTAAAAATCATTCGCTATTAAAACAAGCATTAGTGCATAGATCGGTATCTAGAGCGCATAACGAACGCTTGGAGTTTTTAGGTGATGGTTGTCTAAACTTTATTATTGCTTATGCATTGTATGAACGTTATCCGGATGCTAAAGAAGGCGAATTGTCTAATATTCGCGCACATTTAGTGAAAGAAGGTACATTGCATAAATTGGCGAATAAACTTGATCTACAAAAACATTTGGTGATCAGTTATGGTGAGCGTAAAAATGATGGTGCGAAGCGCGCTGGTATTTTAGCGGACACTGTAGAAGCCATTATTGCAGCTATATTTCTTGATGGTGGATTTGATGCCGCACAAAAAGTAGTACTCAAATTGTATGATTCAGAATTACATACAATTAATGAGAAATCATTTCAGTCTGTTACTGAAGCCGTAAAAGATCCTAAAAGTCGTTTGCAAGAACATTTACAAGCGACAAGCCAAACTATTCCAGAGTATGAAATTGTTGCAATTGAAGGTCAGGATCATGCCCAGACTTTTAAAGTAGCTTGTCATGCTCAGTCATTAACAACTGTTGCAGAAGGAACGAGCAAAAAGCGTGCAGAGCAAAATGCCGCACAGTTAATGCTTGAAAAATTATTATGAATCAACACTCCGGTTATGTTTCAATTATAGGTCGTCCTAATGTTGGTAAATCAACATTAATGAATCGTTTAATTGGACAAAAAATTAGTATTACTTCTAGTAAGCCACAGACAACACGTCATGCAATTACAGGTATTTATACTGATCATTATTGCCAAGCAATTTTTATCGATACACCTGGATTGCATAAAGCAGAGCACTCTGCTTTGAATCGTCAATTAAATAAAACAGCAACCAGTTCATTAGAAATGGCAGATGTTATTTTATATATGGTGGAAGCGTTAAAATTTACGCCAGACGATGAGTTAGCATTAAAACGTTTAACCTATATTGATAAGCCAGTCATATTAGTTGTGAATAAAATTGACCATGTAAAAGATAAAGAAGAATTGTTTCCATTCTTATCTGAGATGATGGCCAAATATAAGTTTGTTGAATGTATTCCAATCTCAGCATTGGATGATAAACAAATGAAATTAGTGATTAAATCTTTAACGCATTATTTACCAGAACAAGAATTTTTATTTGATGAAGATGAAATTACAACTGCATCAAGTGCTTTCTTGGCAAGTGAAGTGTTGCGTGAAAAATTAACGCGCCGTTTGAATCAAGAATTACCTTATGCATTAACAGTAGAAATCGAAAGCTTTGAAGAAGAAGCTGAAATTATTAGAATTAATGCGGTGGTTTGGGTAGAAAGAGAAACTCAAAAAGGTATTGTAATTGGTAAAAGTGGTGCAACACTCAGAGATGCAAGTACTCAAGCACGTCAAGATTTAGAAAAGTTATACAACAAAAAAGTTTTCTTAAAAGCATTTGTGAAAGTTCGTCAAGGTTGGTCAGATGATGAAAGATCGTTAAATGCACTAGGTTACATGAGTACAGATTTGTAATAATTTTTATCATTACAAAAATCAATCCAATCAATGCTGCATCGAATTGCAGCATTTTTTATATTATATATTTAGGTTAGAAAATTTATGTTGAGTTATAGACATGGCTTTCATGCAGGTAATCATGCTGATGTATTAAAACATTATGTGCTTTTTTCTGTTTTGAATTATTACAACGAAAAAGATAAGCCGTATTGGTATATTGATACTCACTCAGGTGCAGGCTTATATGATATTAACCATGAGTTTGCAGAGAAAACAGGTGAATATTATGAAGGTATTGGCTTATTACAAAAAAGTAAAAATTTACCTAAAGAGTTATTAGAATTTTTAGAGTTTTTGGTTCAATTTCAAATCAATCAAAAGCTATATCCTGGCTCACCTGTAATTGCTCAAAAAATTGTGCGTACTAGTGATCGTATAAAGCTCTTTGAGCTACATCCTACAGATAGTGAATATTTGATTAATAACTTTAAAGGCCAGGGTGTTAAATATCAAATACAAAAAAGTGATGGTTTTCAGGGTTTAATTAGTTTGTTGCCACCATCTTCACGTAGAGCTGTTGTTTTGATAGATCCTCCCTATGAAGATAAAAGTGATTATAGAACTGTACTCAACACTTTGAAAGAAGCCCATAAAAGATTCTCAACAGGCTGTTATATGGTTTGGTATCCATTATTGATGCGTGATGAAAGTTTATCTTTACCAGGGAAATTACAAAGGGCATTCGGTGATAATTTCTTAAATGTAACTTTGTCAGTATATGAACCAAGTCAAGAGCAATTTGGCATGTTTGGTAGTGGATTGTTCATCGTGAATCCTCCTTATCGACTAAAGTCAGAATTAGAACGGATTATGCCAATATTGGTAGATATTTTAGGGCAAGACAATGGTGCTAAATACACTTTAGAATCTTCTCAAAAATAGATAAGAAAAAGCCCTGAAAAATCAGGGCTTTTTTAGGGGGAGAGTAATCGTATAAAACAGTTTCATCATATTTATATTGAAACTGATATAAGTTTACTATATTAACAAAACTTTGCAAATCTTTTTTAAAAAATATATTTGAGATTGAGCTTAAAATTCTATGGATACATTAAAAAGCCTGATTAAATTAATCTTTAATCAGGCTTTATTTTTATATCATCTTAATCATTAAGAGTTTTTCTCTTCAAAGAAATCTGGATGATTCACTTGACGATATTGTTGTACTGCTGCAGATATACCTTCACCACCGATATGAGAACGAACATACTGACTGATGAATTTAGCTTTTTCCTCTTCAGCAGATTTAGATTTATCCAGTGATGAAACAATGAATGTCACTAAAAAGGCAATTGGAATAGAGAATAGAGCTGGGTTGTTATAAGGGAAAATAGCGCTTTCATTGCCTAATACATTTACCCATACTTCAGGACCTAATAGAATCATTACAACTGCTGTAATTAAACCAATTGTTCCGCCCGCGACTGCACCATTTGTTGTTAACTTGCTCCAGTACATTGACATGAATAATAATGGGAAGTTTGCAGATGCTGCGATGGAGAATGCTAATCCTACTAAGAAAGCAACGTTTTGATGTTCAAACAATAGGCCAAGAAGGATTGCAATAATGCCTAAAGCTGCTGTTGTTAATCGTGAAATTAATAATTCAGTTTTCATGATTGGCTTACCTTTTTTGATCACATTTGCATAGAAGTCATGACTAATTGCAGATGCGCCTGATAATGTTAAGCCAGCCACAACGGCAACTAATGTGGCAAATGTCACTGCAGACATGAAACCTAAGAATATATTACCGCCAATAGCATGAGACAAATGAATTGCTACCATGTTTACGCCACCTACAATCGCACCTTCTGGCGTTGTATAGTCAGGCTGATTCATAATGTAAACAATTGCACCAAATCCGATGATGAACATTAATAAATAGAAATAACCGATGAAGCCTGTTGCATATAAAGCTGATTTTCTTGCTTCCTTCGCATCTTTTACTGTAAAAAATCTCATTAAAATATGAGGTAAGCCAGCTGTACCAAACATCAAACCAATACCTAATGAAATGGTATCAATAGGATTTGGATAACGTAATCCAGGTTTCATGAGTGCTTCGCCATCTTTATGGATTTCTGTTGCTTTAACAAATAATGTTTCGAGGTTAAAGCCCACCCAGTAAAGTACGATAATTGACATGAATGATGCGCCAACTAAGATTAAAACAGCTTTAATCATCTGTACCCATGTCGTTGCTAACATACCGCCTAAAAGGACATAGACCATCATTAATAGACCAACAATGAATACAGCAATGTTATAGTTTAAACCAAATAATAATTCGATTAATTTACCAGCACCTACCATCTGTGCGATTAAATATAAAAGTACGATAGTAAGCGTTGAGAATACAGCTAAAATTCTGATAGGTGTTTGACGTAATCTGAAGGCTGTAACATCGGCGAATGTAAATCGACCTAAGTTACGGAATCTTTCTGCCATTAATAACAAAATAACAGGCCAACCAATAAAGAATCCAAATGCATAAATTAAACCATCATAGCCTGATGCAAATACGAGGGCAGAAATACCTAAGAAAGAAGCAGAAGATAAGTAATCACCTGCTATTGCTAAACCATTTTGGAAACCTGAGATTCCCCCACCTGCTGTATAGAAGTCAGATGCTGATTTTGTACGATTAGATGCCCAAAATGTAATAGCAATGGTTGCAAATACAAATACGAAGAACATAATAATCGCAGTCCAGTTTTTACCACCACTTCCGTTAGTTTGGGCAACTGCTACACCCAATAAACCGAATGCGATTAAACATAAAACTTGTCTAATTAGATTATTTTTCATTGCCAATCTCCTTAATCAAGTTAGCTGATAAAGGATCGTAATAAGTATTGGTCTTATAAACATAATATCCTGTCACAAGAATTGTCCAAATGATCAAGAAAAATCCTGCTGGAATTCCCCAAGTTGTTACCATTTTTTCTGATAATGGAACACCTAAAAGATCTGGCGCAAATGCAGTGCCAACGATGAGTAATATATAAAGTCCTAGTGTTAATGCGAGCAGTATTAAACTAAATTTTTGTTTTTTTGCAACCATATCTTTGAATCGTGGGTCATTATAAATTTTATTGACGACGACATCGTCATATAGAAGATTTTCATTAATTTTTATGGGTTCAGCCATATATCCTCCTAAATATCAAGTTACTAAATTATTTATTAAATTAAATTGTTTATGCTTTTTTTACATATTATTTTTAATATTTAAAACGCCTCCTCTGACTAAGAAGATACAAATTTCTATAGAATTTGCAATCTAAAACTGAAAAACATGAGTAAATAATATTATTGAAATAATAATTAATATTATATTTAACAGTTGATTGTTATATATTTCATGAGGATAGAATTTTTTTTTGATTGTTTTTCATCCAGTAGAAATTAATAACATAAATGTTTTATTTTCAGGCAAAAAATAATATTGAATAAGTGTGATAGTTGCTTTTCATTTGGCTTACGTGCTATATAATTGACGATGTAATGTAAGCCCACAAGGCAGAATAAATGGTCATCTTACTAATATTGATCAAACATTATTTATGAATTAATTTAAATAGAATTTGTGATAGCGTAAGCAGGGAAAAAATATGCCAAAATATCGTTCACATACTTCGACGCAAGGTCGAAATATGGCAGGCGCGCGCGCTTTATGGCGTGCAACAGGGATGACAAACGAAGATTTTAAAAAACCAATCATTGCAGTGGTCAACTCATTTACACAGTTTGTACCAGGCCATGTGCATTTAAAAGATTTGGGTCAAATGGTTGCTCGTGAAATTGAAAAAGCGGGTGGTGTGGCAAAAGAATTTAATACGATTGCGGTTGATGATGGAATCGCAATGGGGCATGACGGCATGTTATATTCATTGCCAAGCCGTGATTTAATCGCTGACTCAGTAGAATATATGGTAAATGCGCATTGTGCTGATGCTATGATTTGTATTTCTAACTGTGACAAAATAACACCGGGGATGTTAATGGCTGCGATGCGCCTCAATATTCCAACGATTTTTGTTTCAGGTGGCCCGATGGAATCAGGCAAACTTGTTTGGAATAATGAAAACCTTCGTTTAGACTTAGTAGATGCGATGGTTATGGCAGCGGATGATCGCGAAGCAGATGATAAAGTTCAAGCGATTGAAGAAAATGCATGTCCAACATGTGGATCATGTTCAGGAATGTTTACCGCAAACTCAATGAACTGTTTAACTGAAGCGCTCGGATTATCATTACCTGGCAATGGCTCATTATTAGCGACACATAAAAATAGAGAGGAGCTTTTTTTAGAAGCTGCTCGTTTGATTGTTAAAAATACACGAGATTATTATGAAAATAATAATGAAAATGTATTGCCAAGAAACATTGCAACATTTAAAGCATTTGAAAATGCAATGATGTTAGACATTGCAATGGGTGGTTCAAGTAATACAGTCCTACATTTATTAGCAGCTGCTTTTGAAGCGGGTGTTGATTTTACCATGCAAGACATTGATCGTTTATCTCGTAAAGTTCCGCATTTATCAAAAGTATCTCCATCAACCAGTAAATATCATATGGAAGACGTTCATCGTGCTGGCGGTATTATAAGTATCTTAGGTGAGCTTGCACGCATTAATTTGCTCCATACAGATTGTCATACTGTTCATTCTGGTACATTAAAAGAAGCGATTGCTAAGTGGGACATTACTCAAACTAATGACCGAGAAGTTCATAAATTCTTCCAATCAGCACCTGGTGGCGTAAGAACAACTCAAGCATTTAGCCAAGATCGCTATTTTGAATCACTAGATAATGATCGCGAAAATGGTTGTATTAGAAGTGGTGAATTTGCATATAGCCAAGATGGTGGTATTGCTGTTTTATACGGTAATATTGCAAAAGATGGTTGTATTGTAAAAACTGCTGGTGTTGATGAAGAAAACTTAAAATTCATTGGTAAAGCAAGGGTATATGAAAGCCAAGATTCTGCTGTAAAAGGAATTTTGAGTAATGAAGTACAGGAAAATGAAGTTGTTATCATTCGTTATGAAGGTCCAAAAGGTGGCCCGGGTATGCAAGAGATGTTGTATCCAACATCTTATTTGAAATCAAAAGGATTAGGAAAAGCATGTGCTTTATTGACTGATGGTCGTTTTTCTGGAGGAACATCAGGATTATCGATTGGTCATGCTTCACCAGAAGCTGCCGAAGGCGGTGTAATTGCTATTGTTGAAACAGGTGATGAAATTATCATTGATATTCCAGAAAGAAAAATCCATTTAAATCTTTCTCCTGAGGTTATTGAAGATAGATTAGAAGCACAAGCAAAAATTGGCTTTGTACCAAAAGAAGATCGTCCGCGTAAAGTTTCAGCTGCGTTAAAAGTCTATGGTGCATTGGCAACATCTGCTGCATTTGGAGCGGTTAGAGATGTCAATAGATTGAATCAATTAAAATAACTCTCTGTATAAGCCTATCTTTGATAGGCTTATTTAATACAGTACTAACGACTGACCATCGGTCTAAGTGTCTAAAAAAATAAATATAACTAAACTCAAAAAATTAAAATTTCATATTAAGATTTAAAACTAATTATTAAGTGAGCTAAGAATAATTCTAGGTTGTATAACTTCCCAAGTGTCACATTTCATTTTATTTTTAAAATCCGCATTGATCATATTCATATTTCTCTGGCTGATAGAATGAACTGTACATTCTATAATTTCTTTGAGATCAATATGATTGTATTTACAATTTTTAGAGCTTTGGGCAACAATCTGGCCATCATCTGGCTTTTTAAATACCAATCTATCGTTCATTTTTTCTACCAAAAGGGGAGAGCCTTCCATTAATGTTAGAGAAGCTTTTTGTAAAACTTCATTAGATTGTGAGCCTAGATAGTCCATATAAATATCTTTTGGTGATAATAGAATGTGTTTTTGTTGTAAGCTATTGATCGTTTTAATATTATTAACAATACTATTTTTAGAATTAGTAATTGATTGAATAAAATGGTGTTTTTCATTAAAACTACAAAGCATCAAAGTTTCTTTTGCTCGTGTCATTCCTACATAAAATAAGCGACGTTCTTCTTCACTTTCTTTATCAAAATAGTTATCTAAATCATCCAATATAAATACGTGGTTGAATTCTAGGCCTTTTGCTGAATGCATTGTGCCGAGAAAAATTCCTTGTTTGATTGTAATAGGGATTTCATACACATAATCGTATATCCATTGAATAATAGTTTTTATATCTATATTCATGTGGTTAAAGGTTATGTTTAATTGAGAAATCACTTCGATAAAATAATTTACCCAACGTTCTGGATATTGTTCCCAGTGAATCATACATTGAATGTCATTGATCTTTTTACAATCTTTAGCTGACTCAATTTCATGAATAAAATTTTGAAAGTATCTATTATTCGGTGTAGAAAAATGATTGGATTTATCATGTTCATAGTAATGAGGAAAATTTAGTGTGGCTAATCCACCTGAAAAATTTTCTAAAGCTTTTTTCGATCTTGCTAGTATTGCGCAGCTATTAATGCTATTTGGATCAAGAGCATATAAACGTTTAATCTCTGTTAAAACGACATATGCTTGTGCTTCATAATTTTTTTGGGTTAAAAATCGTACAACAACTTGGCCAGCTCTACCATTTTGATCGATTAATTCCCATCTTCCATGAACCAGATCAGATTGACGTTCATGGTTAATAACAATTGGGTAATTAGATTTTAAACGATTAGGATTGTGCTGAATAACATCATTAGATGCTTGAATAATACCTTGGGTAGAACGATAGTTTTCAACTAAGTAACTGATCTTCGCATTGTAATCTTCTGTAAATTTATCAATATATTGATTGCTGCTACCACGAAAAGTATAGATATTCTGGTCATCATCACCAACTGCTAAAATAGTAAGTTTTCCATCCTCATCTTTTGAGTTTCTTCCCGCAAGTGCACTGATTAAATTATACTGATCTTCATCTATATCTTGATATTCATCCACCAAAATATAGCGATAACCCTGCAATAGTTTTGCTCTGGTATCATTATCATCTTCTGATGATGTTAGATCAGTATCTTCTTCTCGTAACATTTCAATGGCATTTTTTAGCATTGTTTTAAAAATATCCTGTGCATCTTTTTCTGATTCTAAAGATATCAGTTGATCATTTGAATAAACAGTACCTGTTAAGCGCATAGCAATACTATGATAAGTCATCACAGTGACACCATAAGATTCATTGCCGACTAAATCAAAAAGCCTTTTTCGAATCTCATTTGCTGCAGAACGGTTATAAGCTAAAGCAATAATTGTTTGCGGGGGTATTCTTTCTACACGCAATAAATAAGCAATTCTATGAACAATAACACGAGTTTTTCCAGAGCCTGGTCCTGCTAGTATCAGATGGTTTTCATCAGTACTTTCGACAATTTGTCTTTGAACATCACTTAAATTACCTACAATATTTTTAAGTGATTCTTCACTGGTTGCGATTGCTAAAATCTTTTCACGACCTTTAAAATATTTTCTAATGAATTGTGGTTCAGTCATTGAAAAATAATCAAGAATAAAGCGTAAGGCTTCTTGTAATTTGGTTAAACCAATTTCAGCATATTCACGCATTACATGAACTTGTAATCTTAATTCCTTGTAGTGTTTCTCTAGTGAACTGTAGTCATGTGCAAGGTATCTATTTTGTCTATTGCGATCTACTTTAATGGTTAGTGCATTTCGCATAACAGTCATGCCATGATTCAAAGTAATTATCTGTAAATTATGAAGATAGAGAAGAGCATTGTGAATGATAGCTTTTTGCTGTTCAGGAGTTTTAAAATGTTCAGCTAAAATAATATCGGAAAAAACATGGTTTTGTAATTCTTCAAAGGTAGTTTCGACTAAAAGATCTTTACCATTTCCAGAAACTTTTGCAATAAAATATTTAACGATTTTGCTTGCGATTAATCTTCTCATAGCACCATTTTCTTTAATGTCTTGCCAAGAATAATGACCATTCACTTTTAATCGTACGCTATCTTTCTGTGCATTTTTTTGCATCTCTAAAATTTTTTTATGCCCCTGAAGATTTTTTTTATTTTCTTCAGAAGGGCTGGCTTTATCTTCACATAAAACCTTGAAAATTTTATTAATCAATGGCGGCATGATTTTACCGGTCACTAAATATTTATCTAAAGATTCTCTTAATGCTGAATTGTCAAGATATGCATCTAGTTGATGACAAAGCAGGGCAAGATCCAAATTTTGCCAATGGCCTGATTCTATATCTGGTGAATATTCACTGAGCAGTTCTAAAAGAGTCGTTTCACACCATAAATTGAGCTCCAATCTTTTTTGAGAAGTATCTTGAATGCCATGACGAATATAGGCAGTTAATAATGTGTTATTGGTTAAAATTTTGAGATTTTGTAATTCATGCAATATATCTGAAACCTCATCTAAACTGCTTGAAATTAACTCAGAAAGAATATCAACTTCAATAATTTTATCTGGTGGGCTGTTTGAGATATGTTTGACAACACAGATATATTCTTCTTTTTTCCGAATGCTTAAACTACTTTCATTAATGATTGTAATTGCTTGATCAATGTGAATTTTTAAATGTGATGGAAAAATACGAACGACATTATCTGTACGTTCTAAATAACCATCTCTTTCCAGCCATGCAATTGCAGTGATGATCTTTGTCTTAGCATTATCATCATCAATATCAATTGATTCAATTAGAGAATCTTTTAATATTTCTCGTGGAGTAATGATTAAATCAGCACTTTTCCGTTTTTCTTGTTCCATTCGCAATTTTTTATAAATTAATGACATTTCTTTGCGAGTTAACTTGGAATATTCAGTCAGCCTGAATTGAACTTCTACATCATTTGGTGAATATAAAAGTATACAAGTTGCTGGTTTTTGATCTCGCCCAGCGCGACCAGCTTCCTGCAAATAATTTTCAAGCGATCCGGGTATATCAGCATGTATAACTAAACGTACATCTTCTTTATCAACACCCATTCCAAAAGCATTGGTTGAAACAATGACTTTAATTTCTCCAGAAATAAAAGCATTTTGAATATCTTTTTTTTCATTTGCAGGCAATCCAGCATGAAAATATTCACAGTTCCAATTTTGATTTTTTAATTGCTTGGCAATATCTTCAGCAGCTTTGCGTCTAGAAACAAATATAATTGCACCACCTTGATCCGAAATATATTCAGAAAGTAGAGTAGAGATTGTATTAGTTTTTTCATGTTGTTCACATTCAATGATATTAAAGTCTAGATTTGGACGATCTTTTAAACTAATTTTCTCTATAAAATCGACATTTAAGGTTTCTTTAAAGTGCTCTTTGATATCATCGATAACTTCTTGTTTGGCTGTTGCAGTAAAGCAGCCAATCGGTGCTAATCGATTTGTTTTGTTTAATTCCTTAATGCATTTAGCAACATATAAATAATCGGGTCTAAAATCATTTCCCCATTTAGATAAACAGTGTGCTTCATCATAGATCCAAGCACCAATTTGTCTGTGTTCAATCGCACGTTTAAAGCGAGAACTTCTGAATTGCTCTGGAGAAACAAATAATATACCTATATCTCCCATTTGAATTTTTTCTAAAACATCCGCTCGTTCAGGAGCGCTCAACAAACCATTTAGGGCAGCTGCGCCATAGATATTTTTAGAAATTAATCCATCCACTTGATCTTTCATCAATGCCTGTAATGGTGAAATAATGATAGTTAAGCTACCATTTCTAAAAAATCTATTTAATGCAGGAAGTTGATAACAGAGCGACTTTCCACCACCTGTTGGCAATATTGCGAAGATATTTTCATCTCTCATACCAATTTCAACAATATCTCTTTGAATGCTTTCATTTTTTTCATAATCTTCATATCTGAAATCATTAAAATGAAAATAGCGTTGCAGTTCCTTACGAGGATTATGAATATTTGAACAATAATCACAGCTATCTAGATTACACGAGGTATCACGCAGCATCGTAATTAAATTGGATGTTTCAGGAAACTGATAACGAACCCAAGGAGCAAGTACTGAATTGCTGCCTGAAACTCTCAACCAAGATAAAGTATATAAAAATGAAAATGCGATTTCATGCTCAAATATGATGTCATCAACTAACCATTTAGTGAGTTCTGTTATACAAACTTTATATTTAATATCAATGCTTTGATCATTATTTTTTAAAACTTTCAATAAATTTGATTTAAATTCTTGTGAATTAAAACATGGTAATTGAGTAATATTTTTTAATAAAGAAGCATATGTTGGATGATCTTTTTCTAAAATTGATTGATAGCATCTTAATTCACCCATATTTTCCAATGAAAACTCATAAAATGCTTCGAGCTGTTCTTGCAATAATGTATAAGTTGACTCACAATCCTGTAAGGGTGAATTTAGCTCACTGCGAATTAGTTTATAATCTTTTAATAAACGGTGATAAGGATTTTTTGGGAAGGCCAGCGGAGATAGTTGTAATGTATCAATGATTGGTTTGTTCAAAAATGACAGATCAGGTGCTAATTTTTTTAAAATAGGTAAATCATGCTCAATAATATTATGGCCAACAAGACAATCAATATTGGTTGAAAGATGATCTATCTTTTTCAGAAATGTCATCAATATTGATTCAGAGAAAATTTCTTGTTCAAAAGGCATTAATGAAACGTTTTCTTGTTGAAAATTATTGACGAGCAAAGCACCAATCTTAAATACTTTATTGTTTGTTGGATTTATTTCTAAATCAATAAATAGTAATGTGTTGAGTTTTAATGGATGCATAATACCGATAATATTTTATATAATTAATATTGACAGCATTATACATAATAATTTTATATATTCATGAAAGAGCATAAGGGGATGTTTTATCAATGAAGTAAAAGTTAGAAGCTTACTATAAATTTTTGATTAAAATTCAAAGCAACAATCGATTTAATACAGTAGGATTTATTTAAATGATGATAAGAAAAACAATAGCAATTTTATTAGCTTCGTTACTTTCCATATCTTATGCTGAACAACGAGAAGAAATCTGTGCAAATAAAAATGCTGTAAATGTAATTAAAAATGAATATGAGAAAACAATTAAAAAAATTATAGATAAATTAGGCGGTATCGATGTAATTACTCAATATTCTTCAAATATGGCATCTAAAATGGCTGAATCTTCAGGGAGTAAAATAAAATTTATACCTATATCAGGAGGATATAATACTGCTCAATATGATATTGTTAATATAAAAGAAGAAGGCAGAAAGGGTATTCAAACTTTTTGTTCAGCCGATTTAGTAATCACGGTAGGTAATGGCCTAGGGAATTCGAAAATTAATATACAATATGAAATACATAGACCAGAAGGTCAAAAATTTTATTTTAAATTAAGTGATATCACACAAGCTGACTTTGGAAATCTAATGTCAGCATTAATAACAACAACTGAATAAATATTCATTTAACTTTAACAGAAATATATCTTGTTATATGAATACCCACATAATATTTAACATAATATATAGAAGT
>CANRJX010000009.1 GCA_947631095.1 uncultured Wohlfahrtiimonas sp. | reverse complement strand
TGAGAGCTTTTCAATATAAAGATTAAATTATAGTGCCCAAAGAACGCGTTCTTCAGCTTTTAATAATTCGTAAACTTTATCAATGTCCTCTTGTTTTTCTACCCAAACATCAATTGATAAAGACAAGAATTTATCTGATTTACTCATTAATCTTTTAATTTTTGAACCATCTATTTTTGGATCAACTTGCTTTAAAAGTTCAATAATATCATTTTCAAATTCTTCGGTATTTTTACCCGTCACTTTAAATAAAAAGTGGCAAGGAAAATCTACTAATGGTTCTTTGGTTTCTGGATTGATCATAATTTATGTACTCCTTACAATTTAATTAGTTTCTCGGCGCCATGTTGTTTGGCCTTGCTTGTCTTCTAGCACAATATTGCGAGCTTTTAATTCATCACGAATGCGGTCAGATTCGGCCCAATCTTTATTGGCACGAGCTTCATTACGTTTCACAATTAAAGCTTCGATTAAATCGTTATCATCGTCTGATTGGTTGGGTGCGCTTTTTAAGAAAGTATCAGGATTCGCTTCAAGAATACCCAATACGCTACCTAAAGTTTTCAAAACTATATAGTCTTTTGGATCATGATTCTTGTTGTATAGATTTGCAGCTTCAAATAACAAATCAATTGCCATCGGCGTGTTAAAGTCATCATCCATAACTTCTGTGAAACGAACAGCGATAGGATGTGTCGCATCAAATTCTGGCAATGTTTCAGGTGCATTGTTAAGGGCTGTATATAAACGGCGCAATCCATTCCAAGCTTGATTTAATAGGTCATCAGAATAGTTAACATGCGTACGATAATGGCTATTTAGCATGAAAAAACGAATCACTTCAGCAGGGAAGTATTTTAATACATCACGAATTGTGAAAAAATTCCCCAAAGATTTGCTCATTTTTTCATTGTTAATGTTGATAAAACCATTGTGCATCCAGTAGTTTGCCATTGGTTCATCGTGATAACCTTCAGATTGTGCAATTTCACATTCATGATGTGGGAATTTTAAATCCATACCACCGCCATGAATATCAAAATGATTGCCCAAAGCTTCTTTGCTCATTACAGAACATTCAATGTGCCAGCCAGGACGACCATTGCCCCAAGGAGATTCCCAGTAAGGTTCGTTGGCTTTTGCTCGTTTCCATAATACGAAGTCCAAAGGGTCTTCTTTATCTGATTGCACTTCTACACGTTCACCTGAGCGAAGTTCATCAATATTTTGATTGGATAATTTACCGTAATCTTTAAAACGGCGCACGCGATAGTAAACATCACCCTCTGGTACAGCATAAGCTAATTCTTTTTCAATCAGGCCTTGAATTAATTCAATCATACCTGCAATAGCTTCTGTTGCCTTTGGTTCAGTATCAGGTGCTAATACATTCAATGCATCACAATCTTCATGCATTGCATTAATAAATTCTTCGGTTAAAGCTTGAATGGTAATGCCGCGTTCATTTGCTCTTGCGATGATTTTATCGTCAATATCTGTAATATTGCGCACAAAATGAACATCGAAGCCTTTGTGCATGAGATAACGACGAATCATGTCAAATGAGATTAATGAGCGAGCATGGCCGATGTGACAATAATCATAAACAGTCATTCCGCATACATACATACGAATTTTGTTAGGCTCAATTGGGACAAATTGTTCGTGTTTTCTAGTTAGGCTGTTAAAAATAGAGAGCATAATGACTTCCATGAATAAAAAATTTCTATATATCTTAGCATGATGGAGGCGGTTGTTAGATATTCAATGTAATATTGATTTGGAAAATCTAGAGTTTCGTATATTCTTTTTCAAGAGCACATAAATATAACAAAGAGGAGAGTTAATGTTACTCCATTCACTGGAAATACTAGGTTTTAAAGGCATCAGAGATTTAACGATTAATTTTAATAATGATATCAGTGTGTTGATTGGCGAAAATAGTTGGGGGTCAACTAGCTTATTGGCTGCATTATCAATTATTAGCCCAGAAAATTTTCTGTATGAATGCCAAGAATATGATTTCTATTATGAAGAGGATTGTGCTGATGATTGTTTAACGCTTCGATTTACTTATGTTGATGAATCCTCTTCTTCAGATGAAATCTTTCAAGGCAATCCTCTGTCAGAAGTATTATTTTTCTCAAGAAAATATAGAAAGCAAATGGTCTGTTATCAGGTGCGTGCGAATAAAAATCATGGTGTGATAGAAACAGAGCATAGTTTTGTTGATGATCATCGTCAGATCATTGCAGTTACTGATTTTACAGAAACACTGAAAAATTTGGTGAATATGAACCCATTGGTTATGTTTCGTAAACAGTTAAATTCTAAAGAATCATCCAATGATTATGGTGCTCAAGCGAAAGATGCTTATGATTCATTAGTTGATCAATTGATGAAAGACTCAGGCGAATTGTCGCGTAAAGAGTTACAGCAAGGTCTATCCGCAGCAACGTTATTGTTGACTTACTACTTAACCAATCAGAAAAATTTTGATGAGCCTATTAAAAAACCAACGTTAGAAGATTGGCAGATTTTAGATAAAATCAATGATTTATTAGATAAAGTTGATAATTCCATCACTCGAAATATGATGATGGATTTTTTTGCTAAGATGATTTTTCATCGCATGGGATTTCATCTATTGCCAAATGCTTCTCCAATTTTAGTATTTAAAAGTTTTGGTGGAAATATGCATCCAATCATTACTTCTGTTGGGATGCGATTATTAAAAAATATCTCTGTACAAAAAATATTAACTTCGAATACGAGCGATTTAATTCCAATGCTTTCTTTGCAAAATGTGATGCGTATTTCACGCTTCAATGCCAGTGTGATTGTGAATCAAGTGTTACCTAAAGATCTTAGTGCGAGTACGAATAGAAAAGTATTGTTTCATGTCTTTCATCGTAGACCTGTTGCCTTATTTGCGCGTTGTTGGTTTTTAGTCGAGGGAGAAACAGAGATTTGGTTATTAAGAGAACTTGCAGAAATTTGTGGTTACAATTTAAATGCTGAAGGCATTACGCTTGTAGAATTTGCTCAATGTGGAATTTTGCCTCTTATTGAGTATGCAGAAGCAATGGGAATAGAGTGGTATGCAATGGCCGATGGTGATGCCGCAGGGCGACATTATGCCAAAACTGTACGATCACATTGCCGTAATAAAGAACATTATTATCGTCATATGACTCAGCTGCCATCACGAGATATTGAGAATTTTCTATTTCAAAAAGGATTCAGTTCTGTATATAAACAAGTTGCATATGGTTCATCAGACTTTGTCAATTTACCAGTGCATGAGATTATTCACAAAGCAGTTCAAAAAAGCTCTAAGCCAGATTTAGCGTTAGCTGTTTGTGATTTTGCTCGTGCAAGAGGAGTGCAATCTATACCTTCATTATTGCAGAAAACATTTAAGAAAGTTATCGAGTTGTCTAAAGGAACGATTAAAACGCAAGAATAAATATGATATTATGGTGAAATTTTTAGTTGTTAGTATTTTGTTTGCCTGTTTTCATAAAAATTTTAAATCAATCGGGTTTAGTATTTTAATAGGGAATTACCTTGTATATGTCGATTGAAAAATATAGTATGTTTACGTCATTTATTTTTCTCAACTAATTAAAAGGAGTCTTAACATGGATGTAGATTTTACTTTCGGTAACTCAAAAACTGTTGGCGATCGTTTGGATGCTTTTGAAGTAACAGGCGTTAAACCAGGCTTTAATCATCATGAAGAAAATGGTGTGTCTGCATTTGAAACAATCAACGAGAAATCTTTCCCAGGTAAATGGAAAGTTATCTATTTCTATCCAAAAGATTTCACATTTGTATGTCCTACTGAAATCGTAGCATTTGATAAATTGGCTGGTGAATTCGCAGATCGTGACGCTGTATTGATGGGCGGAAGCGTAGATAACGAATTCTGTAAATTGGCTTGGAGACGTGATCATAAAGATTTAGATAAATTGGGTCACTATTCTTTTGCAGACGTGAAAGGTGAATTGATTGATATGTTAGGCGTTCGTGATCAAAACGAAGGCGTTGCTTTACGTGCAACATTCATCGTTGATCCAGATAACGTTATTCAACACGTTTCAGTAAATGGTTTGAACGTTGGTCGTAACCCAGCAGAAACTTTACGTATTTTAGATGCGTTACAAACTGATGAATTATGCCCATGTAACCGTCAAGTAGGCGGCGAAACTCTATAATTTAGAGTGAGCATATAAACATCAAAACCACGCTTTGGCGTGGTTTTTTTTATTCATCTTTTTTTATTGATTTCTTTTTAGCACGAGGATGTGCTGAGTCAAAGACTTTAGAGAGATGGCCAAAATCTAAATGCGTATAAACTTGTGTGGTTGATATGTCTGCATGTCCTAAAAGCTCTTGAACAGAGCGAATATCTTGGCTCGATTCCAATACATGGGTTGCCATAGAGTGGCGAAACATATGTGGATGAATTTTTAAACCTTTTCCGAGCTTTTGGGCAATGTGTTTAACACGATTGTCGATTTGTCGGCCAGTTAAGCGATTGCCTTGTTGGGAAATGAATAGGGCAGGATCGGTTGTTTGCCATTGGCTGCGAATGGTTAGCCAAAGAGATAATGCCTCTTTAGCTTTATTGCCGAGCGGTAAAATACGGCCTTTTCCGCCTTTACCATCGTTCACTCTAATTTCATTATTCGCTAAAGATATATCATTCATATCTAAAAATGTGAGTTCTGATAGACGTAAACCTGAGCTATAAAATAATTCACAAATCGCTAAATCGCGAGTTTCAAGTGGTGTACTCGGCGTTTGATTAAGCAATTCTTGCATCATATCAACGGCAATCACTTTGGGAAGCGATTGTTGTGTTTTTGGTGTTTTAACTAGGCGTGCTGGATTTGAGCTAATAATTTCCTGAGATTCAAGATAATCATAAAATACACGGATACTGGCCAGATGAGTTTTTAGGCTATTGAGGGATAATGGTTTTTTGAAAGATGGGTGCTTTGGATTACCTTTATTGCGATAAATAATGTACTTTTGTAAACATCCTTGGTCACAATCTTTCCAATCATTAATTTTTTGATCGATTAAATATTCAGCAAGTTGACGAAGTGTTAAGGCCTTAATTTCAACGCTTTTTGGGCGATAGCGTTGCGCGAATTGCGTTAAAAATTGATCTATAGGATCAAATAAACTATTCATAACCTTTGCGTAAATCACGTAGTTTTTGGCGATCTTTTTTATCAGGTGCTTTATCGGGTTTAGGATTGTGCACTAATTTTTTCATTTCTCGATCGTTCATGCGCTTGGTTAAACTCTCTTCTGTTTCATGATAAAGAAGTGTGGCGACTTTCGCAGGGCCACGAATTTCACTTAAATCATCAACAATAATGTGAAAAGTTTCACCAGCTTTCTCAATGATTAATGTATCTTCAATTTTAATTGTACGGGCAGGCTTGGCTTTGTCACCATTGACTTGAATTTGATTCTTTTCAATGGCTTCAACAGCCAAGCGGCGAGTTTTATAAAATCTCGCCGCCCATAACCATTTATCGAGTCTCATTTTTCTCTTCGATCGTAGTTTTTTCTTCTATAACAGCTTCAATTTCTTTTTCAATGTCAGCTACTTTTTGCTCAGACTTTTCTTGCTCTGCTTCATTTTCTAAGAGAACAATGTTAAGTTCTAGAACATCTAAACCATCTTCTTTATCCATTGCGACTTTAATCTGGTCACTATCAATTTGCATGTATTTGCGGACAACTTCTAAAATGTCTCTTTGCAAATCCTTTAAAAAATCAGGTTGATTGGATGGTGAATTTTGATTTCTTTCATGCGCAACAATAATCTGCAAGCGTTCTTTTGCGATCGATGCTGATGCTGTTTTTTTTCTTCTTTTAAATAGTGCGCTAAACATATATTAACCTCCAAAAATTCTTTGGAAGAAGCCTTTCTTCTCTGCTTCAATGAAACGATGTGGTTTATCTTCACCAAGGTATCTTGCGACGATGTCTTCATATGCTTGGCCAGCATCTGAATCTTCATCAAGGATGACCGGTGTGCCAGCATTTGAACACTGTAAAACGGATTCAGACTCAGGTACAACGCCAATTAGTGGAATACCAAGAATTTCTAAAACGTCAGTCACAGAAAGCATATCACCTGATGCCGCACGCTCTGGGCTATAGCGCGTTAAAATAAGATGCTGTTTAACTTCTTCACCTTTTTCTGCTTTAGCTGTTTTGCTCGCCAAAATACCTAAAATTCTATCTGAGTCACGAACAGAAGATACTTCTGGGTTTGTAGTTACAATGGCATCATCCGCAAAATACATTGCTAATTGTGCACCTTTTTCAATGCCAGCAGGTGAGTCACAGATAATGTATTCAAAGCCTAAATCTTTTAAACCATCAATTACTTTACCAACACCTTCGATGGATAATGCATCTTTATCACGTGTTTGAGAGGCAGGGAGGATGGATAAATTCTCTAATCGCTTATCTTTAATGAGGGATTGCTGAAGTGTTGCTTCATTATTAACAACATTCACAAAGTCATAGACAACGCGACGCTCACATCCCATGATTAAATCTAGGTTGCGTAAGCCAACATCAAAATCAATGACTGCTGTTTTATGACCGCGTTTTGCTAAACCGGCTGCAATACTCGCACTTGTGGTAGTTTTACCAACACCACCTTTTCCTGAAGTTACAACTATTACTCGTGCCACGATAGACTCCTACGTTTTATATTTTAAAGTTCTTTAGTGATGTGTTCTATTTTTAATTCATCACCTTCCAGATATATTTGTACCGCCTTTCCATACCATTCATCAGCGATTGACTCTAAAAGTTTATATTTTCCAGCAATAGAAATTAGCTCGGCTTCTAATGATTGGCAAAAAATTCTTGCAGAAGTGTCACCGTTCACACCAGCTAATGCGCGTCCGCGTAAAGCTCCATAAATATGAATGTTACCATTTGCTAACACTTCGGCACCTGTGTTAACAGTGTTGATGATGATTAAATCTCCGCCTGTATGATAGATTTGTTGTCCTGAACGAATATGACTCGTCACTAATTTAACAGTATTATTCGCTTGTTCTTGAGGCGCTTCTACTACTATTTCTTTAGCTAAGACTTCAGTTTGTTCAGCTTTAGGTTTTTCATAACGCGGTTGAATATTTGGAAAAATTCCCCAGTTGCTAGCTTTTGCTTTATTGAGTAAATTTTCTGGTGTATTCAACAAAGCAACAGGAATGATGCCTTGATTAAGTAGTAGGTTTTTTAGCCAATTGAAGTCCAAATGAAGCGTGTCTTCAGGTAGCTGACCTAAGTCGATAATCACAGGCAATTGCTGGAAAAAATCAGGTGATTCTTTAATCTTAAGATTTAAGGTTTCTTCAAACTCTTTAAGATTATTCGAAAATAGTTGAAGAACGGTCAATGTAAAAAGACCGCCCTTCAATTGAAAACAAGGTTTAGACATGAAGAATAAATCCTAATTTAGTTTTAGTGATCGTGGCCGCCTGCATGAACGTGACCATGATCTAATTCTTGCGCTGTTGCATCACGTACTTCGACAACATCAACGTCAAAGTTTAAAGTTTTACCTGCTAAGAAATGGTTTGCATCTAAAGTAATTTCGTCGCCTTCTACGCTTAAAATTACAAAATGACGTTGATGACCATTTTCTTCAGCTGCGATCATGCCGCCTGCTTGAATATCATCAGTTTCTTTGAAATGTTCGCTGCGGCTGATTGTGAATACATTTTCATCACTACGAAGGCCATAACCATCTTCAGGTGCAACACTGAATGCAACTTGTTGGCCAGCTTCTGCGCCTTCTAATGCTTTTTCAAAACCTGGGATCATCATGCCAGCGCCTTGAATGTATGTTAATGCTTGCTCTTGACCTTTGTTGCTATCAATTACATTACCTTGATCATCAGTTAATGTGTAGAAAACAGATACAACTTTGTTAGATGTGATGGTCATTATAAAATCCTTTTAATGTTGGTTTGCAATTTTCACACTATACAGCAAACTCTAGTCGATCACTAGACATTTGGCTGGTTTTTTAGTGTAAATAAACTCCCGTTTTAACATAAAAACACCTATAATATGAGCAATTTTTTCATTAGGGGAATAAAATGAGCCAAAAAACTTTAAAGCAACAAGCAGCAGAAAAAGCCTTAACGTATATCTCAAAAGGTGAGTTGTTAGGGGTTGGTACAGGTTCAACTGTAGATTGTTTAATTGCTTTGTTGCCAGAAGTTCGTCATTTAATTGATGTTGTTGTTTCTAGCTCTGAAAGATCAACTGAACAGTTGATTCAATTAGGTTTTGAAGTTTTACCATTAACTGATGTTGAAAAATTAACATTGTACATTGATGGTGCTGATGAAATTAATCCTCAAATGCAAATGATCAAAGGTGGCGGTGCTGCTTTAACTCGTGAAAAAATTGTTGCTGCGCATGCAGATCAGTTTATTTGTATCGCAGATGAATCTAAATATGTACAAACTTTAGGTAAATTTCCATTGCCTGTAGAAGTGATTCCAATGGCGTTGAAACATGTTCAAAGAGAATTGAATAAAATTGGTGAGGCGCGCATTCGTCCTAATGTCATTACTGATAATGGTAATCCAATCATTGATGTATATGGTTTAGAAATTCACGATCCATTGGCATTAGAAACACATATTAATCAAATCGTTGGTGTTGTCACTAACGGTATTTTTGCACATCGTCCTGCAGATTTATTAATCTTAGCAACGGATGAAGGCATTAAAACTTTTAAGGCTTAATCTTGTGATTTTGAAGCATTACTTACAAAATTTTATTTTTATCATCATCATTGGTGTGTTGGGTTATATATCACTGACGCTCTATAAGGATAACAATAGTGAAGAGGAAGGCTCTGTCTCTCCTTATCCATTATTTATAGTTAAGGACTATGATTTAGTGCGTTTTGATGAAAATGGGAAAAAGGCTTATTCCATGATTGGGCCAGAAATGGAGCATTATGATGACGAACGAGGTTCTAAGTTTGATGATCCATTTTTAACCCACTATACAGAAGAGGGTCTAAAAGATTGGACCGCTAAAAGTGACAGCGCAAAAAGTAATAGTGATCAATCATTGATTGTTATGAATGATGATGTCGTACTGACAAAATTTGATAAAGATAATGCAGCAACTACAACAATTTTGAATACATCTCAGCTGTTTGTTCACAATAAAGGTGAGAAAGTAACAAATGATGTGTGGACAAAAATACGCAATTATCCCAATAACACAATCGAAGGGATTGGTTTATTGGGATTTCCAAAAACTGGGCAATTCAATTTGTCGAAGGATGTGAAAAGTTATTATGAAACGATCAAAGATTAAAACCGTTATTAATATATTCTTAGCTTCTGTTTTGATAATGCCAATTGCTCACGCATTGCCAGAAGATAGCAATTTACCCATTCAGATTACAGCTGATTCAGGTGGTTATGATCAGCAAATCAACGAAGGGTTTTACGACACAAATGTTGTAATGGTACAAGGGACTTTAGAGATTCAAGCTGATCATGCAAAATTTAAGATGATCAATGAAGAATTGGATAATGTCATCGCGACAGGTAAAAAAATTAAAATTAAATATTTACCAGAAGAAGATAAACCATGGGTTTATGGTGAGGGTGAAATTTTAGAATATTTTCCACAAAAAAACCTCCTTGTATTGAAGAAAAATGCACGATTAACTCAAGGGACAGATATCGTTGAAGCGAATGTCATTGAATACAATACATTGGATAAAAAAGTTAAAGCATTAAGTGATAAGAACTCTTCTGATCGTGTCTTTTTTGAAATTAAGCCTAAAGGGAAGTAGCCATGCAATTAAAGGCAAAAGAGTTGGTTAAGCGCTTTAAAAAGCGAACGGTTGTGAATGGGGCGTCTTTTTATATCAATGCAGGTGAAATTGTTGGATTATTGGGGCCAAATGGCGCGGGTAAGACAACGAGTTTTTATATGACCGTTGGTTTAATCGTTGCTGATGAAGGTCATATTTTTTTAGATGATCAAGACATTACAAAACTTCCGATGCATGAAAGAGCTCATAAAGGCATTGGTTATTTACCACAAGAAGCTTCTATTTTTCGCAAAATGACATCACGCGATAATATTTTGGCCATTTGCCAAACTCGTAAAGATTTAACGAAGCTACAGCAAAATGAACTTGCAGATAGCTTATTGGAAGACTTTAAAATTACGCATATTGCTAATTCACTTGGGATGTCATTGTCAGGTGGTGAAAGACGCCGTGTTGAAATCGCTAGAAGTTTGGCATTGAATCCAAAGTTTTTATTATTAGATGAGCCATTTGCAGGTGTTGATCCTTTATCGGTTGCAGACATTCAAAGCATTATTTTAGATTTGTCTAATCGTGGTATTGGTGTTTTGATCACGGACCATAATATTCGCGAAACATTAAGCATTTGTCAGCGCTCATATATTTTGAAAGATGGTGGCGTAATTGCGGAAGGAACAACTGAAGAGTTGTTGGAAAACCCAGATGTCCGCAGAGCATATTTAGGTGAAAATTTCTCATTATAATGTCAGAATTTCTTTTTTATGATTATGAAACATTTGGAATCAGTCCGCGGAATGATCGAATAGCTCAATTTGCAGCAATTCGTACTGATTTGAATTTTAATATTATTGATGAGCCCATCAATATTTATTGCCAGCAATATGATGATTATATTCCATCGTCAAGTGCCATTTTGATTACAGGCATTACGCCAGAATATTGTAACGAACATGGCTTGCCTGAGCGTGAATTTGCACAGCGCATTTATGATGAATTTATGAAGCCAAATACATGTGTATTGGGTTTCAATTCGATCAGATTTGATGATGAAATGACGCGTTATCTTTTCTATCGAAATTTTTTTGATCCCTACGCATACACATGGAAAAATGGTAATTCTCGTTGGGATGCATTAGATTTGGTGCGTGGTGTGTATGCTTTAAGACCATCTGACATTAAGTGGCCAGCAATAGATGGCAAAGTTACTTTGAAACTTGAAGAGCTTTCTAAGGCAAATGATCTAGAACATACAAATGCCCATGATGCGTTGAGTGATGTTTACGCGACCATCGCTGTTTTAAAGCTTTTGAAGGAAAAACAGCCGAAGTTTTTTGATTACTTTTATCAAAATAGACGCGCTAAAGATCTGCAACCAATTATCGAAAAACATATGTATAAACCATTGGTGCATGTTTCTGGAATGTTTGGTGAGGTTAATGGATATTTATCTTTAGTGATGCCGATATCAATGCATCCATGGAATAAAAATGCGGTCATTGTGGTTGATCTTCGTGGTGATATTGATGAGTTGTTGAATTACAGTGCTGAAGAAATTAAAAATGCAATGTATACAGCAACAGAGAATTTGGAAGAAGGTCGTCATCGGGTGCCTGTGAAATTGATACATTTAAATAAATGTCCGATTATTGCGCCCTTTGGCGTGCTGAGAGATGTTGAAAACTTGCATGGATTAGAGATTGAAAGTTGCTTGGATAAGGTATCGATAATTATGCAAAATCTTTCAGATATTGAGAAAAAGCTTATCTCTGTATTTAAGCCGACAACAGCACCATCTTATGGTGATCAACCAATTATTAATCGTGTCGAATCAATGTTATATGATGGTTTTTTTGGTCCTGAAGATAAAAAAATCATGGAGCAAATTCCTTATTTATCAGCTGAAGCATTGCAGCAAGCACATTATCAATTTAAAGATGCACGAATCGCACCGCTGATCTTTTTGTATAGAGCAAAGAATTATCCAGAAAGTTTAAATGGTGAAGAATATAAGGCATGGATAGAGTATTGCGATGCTCGATTTGAGGCTAATGTTGAGTATTTGCGTGCTGAATATTTAGATAATATTGAAAAATATAAGCATGATCCTGATAAAACAAAACTATTGGAAGCGTGTTATTCGCTCTATTTTAACGAATGAATGTTTTAAGTGTCGCGACAATTAATGCCGCTAATTTTGGTGAATGGTCGAATGAAGAGCGTATCAATAACTTTGCTCGTTCTATTGTTGAAGATTTAAATTCACCCATGATCATTGCAGTACAAGAATTTGGAGGGCTGGAAGTTGACGATGAGCCAGTTGTTCATGCCAAAATCGCAAATCAGCTCATTCAAGTTTTAAAAGATCAATTTCAGCAAGATTATCGTTATGCGGAAATTGCTCCTCTGCCTGAAAGCAGTGGTGGGGCTGACAACATCAATATTCGCTGTGGCTTTTTGTATCGTGAAGCGTTGGTGACATTAAAGCATTTAATTTTAGTCGGAGAGAATGCTGATGTTTTTATTGGTAATGAAGTAGATGATTTAGTTGCATCACGTCATCCATTATTGGCAAGTTTTGAATTCAATGGTATGGGGTTTAATGTCATTAATTGCCATTTAAAATCTATGAGCACTAAAGATCAAACTAAGAAGCAAGCAAAAAAACAGAGAAACAGGCAATCTCAATATATTGCTGAATACATTCAAGATAATAATTTATTAGAGGTTCCATTGTTGGTAATGGGTGATATGAATGATACGTTTTCAAGTAAAACTTTAAAAGCATTTGTTGGACTTGGTTTGGAAAGTGCTCATCAATCATTGCAATATCAAATTTTCACATATAAGTATCATAAAAAGCCCATGCTTTTAGATTATATTCTGTACAATGAAGGCTTCGAAAAAATAGAATGCTCGATTGCGCATATTAATACAGATCAAAATAGCGACCGAGCCTATAGTGACCATGATCCTTTAATGATGATTTGTCGGATATGCCCAAAATAATATGTGTTTTAATTTATCTGATTTTTTCTATAAGTTTTGCTGATAATTTTAGCGAAGCGATTGATGCTTATGATCGTCAAGAATATGAGGAGGCATTGCGATTATTTAGCGAGCTAGAAAAGCTCGGTCATATCGATGCAGCTAATAATTTGGCGACTATGTACCAAACGGGTACAGGAACATTTAAAAATTATGCCAAAGCAGCTGAATTATATTTAAAGGCTGCAAAAGCGGGGCATATTGATGCTGCATTTAATTATTCAACTTTAGCTCGTTTAGGCATTGGTATTCATAAAAATATGGCAGATGCTTATGCGTGGTCGATTGTTGCATCAAGACATGGTGCGAGTGACTTGGTTGCTTATAGGGATGCATTAGTAACTAAAATTACACCAGATGAATTTGAAAAAGGCTCAAAGCAAGCCGAAAATATTTTAGACACTTTATCAATGTATGAATATTCTATCGGATGGCTTTTGCCAAATAATGTGAAAATTACTTCAAGATCTGTGCAATTACCAACAGCCATTCAAAAAGTTGAAAAGTTATCTTCTGAAGGTGAGATTACAATCATTAAAAGTGAAGATCTGGTAAAAATTACAGAAGAAAATATTAATGAATATAGAGTACCCAGCTATAAGGCGATATTTACAACATTGCCATTAAGATTGAATCCTTATCAGTCAGTGATTTATCGACCATTATTGAATTCATCTAAATATAGTTCGAAAGATGTTTTAAGGCCAAGGCGATATTTGGGTGAGCGCTCTGTGCCAATTGTTGAGTCAATGGAAGTGGATGAGTCTTTATTGCCAC
Organism: uncultured Wohlfahrtiimonas sp.; assembly: GCA_947631095.1. GTDB lineage: Bacteria > Pseudomonadota > Gammaproteobacteria > Cardiobacteriales > Wohlfahrtiimonadaceae > Wohlfahrtiimonas. The sequence goes on along the minus strand of CANRJX010000009.1, from coordinate 22,746 downwards.
TGTTTCGTAGTTTATCTAACAGCTATCGTGTGCATTTGAATGACATTATTAGGGCAGTTCAGGCTCTTAATCCTGATGTGTTTGAAGCGGATTTACCACTGCGCTTAAAAGATGAGAATACACGTTTAAATATTCCAAATTATTCTCAGATTAAGAGTTTTTAAAAATGTTTACGCGGATATTTCAATTTTTATATCCGCATCATTGTGCTATTTGTGGCATTTTAACTCATGATAAGATTATCTGTGAAACATGTTTTTCTAATGCTACACGACAGTATAGTTATTGTGAGCAATGTGGTGCCGATATGGCTCATAATCATTGTGTAAGATGTGAATTGGTAAATGATCAAAGTAATATTGATAGGTATATTATTGGTTATCAATATAGCGATGTGATGAGAGATGCCATTATTAAGTTAAAATTTAATCGGCAGATGTATATGGCTAGGGTGATTCAAGAGCTAATGTTGCCTGTCATTCAAGAGTATGAAGATATTTTTAGAGATGTTGATTATATTTTGCCAATGCCAATTGATAGAATAAGATTGGCTGGTCGTGGTTTTAATCATATGTATGAGATTGCGATCTCATTGCAAAAATATATTCATAAACCAATTTTATACAATAAATTACATAAAGCTTCTTTTTCAATACCTCAGAGTCAATTATCTAAGCAAGAGCGGGCAAATAACCTTAAAAGTTCTTTTAATTGTGACGAAATATCTGGTCATATTTTGTTGCTAGATGATGTTTTAACCACAGGTGCAACATTGAAATATGCATCATCATCGTTAGTTCAAGCGGGTGCTGAAAAAATTACCGCATTAATTTTGTCTAAAGTATAAAAAATTATCAATGTTGTTGTCTTGAGGTAAAAAATGCTACAATTCTTTCAAGGGTGGATCACTGAGCTATACGTGTTTAATATGCCTAAGTCCCCTTGATCCTAAGTATATCGTAAGATATATTACTAAGCACTGGTGAGCATGCTGATCTTTGATCAGAAGCCTAAAGTGTTTAAACTTATATCCATTTGAACCATTCGGTTCAAGGGTAAGGTTTACTTAACGGTACTTCGGGGTCCACTCTATATTTTATATGAATAATCAATCTTCTATTCGCCATCAGATATTAAAGATGCGCGCTAAGCTAAATCAAGAATATATCGATTCTAATATTGCTAGCTTCAACCAAAAATTAATTACATTAATTACAGATTCTTCTAGTATCGCATTATATAGTTCTGTTCGTAATGAAATATCTGTTGATTATATTTTTGAGCGGTGTGCTTTAAATAAAAAAATTTCCTTACCTAAAATAAATATTAATGATGAATTAGAATTTGTGCATTATCAGCCAAAATCTTTGTGGGCAATTGGTAAGTATGATATACCGGAACCTGCAACAGATGTAATTGATTATGTGCCTGATATTTTTATTGTTCCACTCGTCGCTATAGATAATGCTGGAACAAGGATTGGTATGGGAAAGGGGTATTATGATCGATATTTAAAAAATATTAAGGGTCATTCAATACTAGTTGGTGTTGGCTGGGACTTTCAGCTAAGAAATGAGGTTTTTGAAAGGCAAGGGCATGATATTCCTATGGATTATTTTATTTCTCCATCCCATTTAATAAAATTTTAGACAATAAAAAAACACCTAGCATTGCTAGGTGTTTAATGATTCAGAGGTAAATTATTTACCAACTACACCATTAATTACTACGTCAACACGGCGGTTTTTTGCACGGCCTTCAGGAGTATCATTAGTTGCGATAGGGTTGTCTTTACCGTAACCATGAGTAGTGATGATTGCTGGGTTTACGCCGTTAGCTACTAAGTATGCTTCAACTGCTTTAGCACGACGATCAGATAAACCTAAGTTGTACTGTTGTGTACCGATAGCATCAGTGTAACCAGATAAAGAAATTGATTTAACTTTAGCGCCATCTTTTTTGATTTCTGCTGCTAATTCATTTAATTTTTCTTTACCAGCTGGTTTTAATACTGATTTATCAAAATCAAAGAAAGTATCTGCGCTTAAAGAAATACTTCTTGAACCACAACCAGGTGTTCCATCAAGTGTCAAAACACATTCACCTTGACGATCTCTAACGAATTCACCTTGACGATCTACTAAACCTTCTAGTTGAGCCATTGCTGATGTTGAAGCAACAAGCCCAGCAATTACTAATGTAGTTAATTGCTTTTTCATATGTAACCTCCAAATAAGGACCTAAACTAAATAAAAAATTAACACTTGATTTATAAGTGTAAATATATTCAGCGCAAGAATAACACAACTGATGGCAGAATGATACCGCATTTCTTGCAAAAAACATACAATTTTGTGTCAAAAATGAAAATTTATTATCCTTAATCATACAAAAAAATATTAAAAAAGTATATTACACAGCTTTTGCGTTTGATAATAGTCTTTTGTTTCAAAGTGTTAGTTGATTGTATCTTTTTCTTCTCCTAAACGATAAAGACTCGCGTAGATGTTGTTTTTTTCCAACAACTCCTTGTGTGTCCCCATCTCAACGATCTTACCATGTTCAAAAACAATAATGCGATCAGCTTGTTCAATTGTGCTTAATCTGTGGGCAATAATTATGGTTGTTGTATTCTGACTCAGTACTTTAATGCTTTCTTGAATGTTAAATTCACTTTTAGTATCTAAGCTGCTGGTTGCTTCGTCTAATATTAAAATTGGTGCTTGTTTATATAGTGCTCGTGCAATAGCAATTCGTTGGCGTTGGCCGCCTGATAACTTGCCACCATTTTCGCCAACTTGAGTATTTAAGCCTTCTGGTAAGGCTTCAATGAATGGCCATGCATTAGCATTTTTAGCAGCTTCAATGATGCGATTCATATCAGGATTTGGATCACCTAAAGCAATATTATTTGCAATCGTATCAGCAAAAAGTACAACGTGTTGGCTAACGTAGCTTATGTGGTCGCGATAATCTTTGAGTGATAGCTCGGCTAGATTATATTCATCAATTAGAATTTTACCTTGTGTTGGTGAATAGAAACCAGCAAGTAAATTTGCAAATGTACTCTTGCCACTTCCTGATGCACCGACAAGTGCAACGGTTTCTTTAGGCTTAATATTGACGGATAAATGTTTGAAAACATGAGGAAGATTTTCATCATATTGAAAACTAATGTCGTCAAATTGAATGTTTCCATGGATTTTTATAGGTAGTTTTTCAGGATTATGATGTGTTGCAACATCTCGCTCAATTGGTGCATCAATTAGTTTAAATACACTTTCTGCGCCCGCTAATCCTCTTTGTAATGATTCATTTAATCTTGTGAGTCTTTTGATCGGATTTAGTAAACCTACCATAGCCGCTAGTGTTGCTAAGAATGCGCCGGGAGTTAAACCATCATCGCTAACTTGATAGGAAGCATAACTAATGACGCCGGCAACACAAAATACAATCAATAATTGTACTAGCGGGCTTGCGACTTCAGATGCCACCATGATCTTTACGTTGACTCGCTGTAGCTGATTATTGGTTTTATGAAAACGCTCTTTTACAAATTTATAGGCATTGAATAGTTTAATTTCTTTGTTGCCACGAATGGTTTCTTCTGTGATGTGATTTAAGTGTCCCATATCTTCTTGTGCTTTATGGGAAAGCTTGCGAAGACGCTTTGAAACAACTCTTAAAATGATCGCGATAAATGGTGCGATCAAAAACATTACAAGGCTAATTTTCCAACTGTTATAAAACATAACAATGAGTAAGCCAATGATTGCTGCTGAATCTTTGATTAATGTCACAAGCGCAAAAGAGCTGATTGTTAGGAGCTGATTTACATCAAAGGTAAGTTTAGATAGAAGTGAACCCGAGCTATTTTTGTCATATTCAGCAATCGGTAATGTGATTAATCTATCAAACATTTGTTGGCGTAATGTCTGTATAACTTTTTGTGCGACAAATTGCATGCCGACATTTCCTAAAAAGCCAAAAATGCTTTTAATAAGAAATACACCGATCAAAATGAATGGCATCATTTGAATAAAACCAGGGTCTTTATCAAAAAAACCTTTGTCTAAAATTGGTTTTAGGAGTGCGAACAATCCTGCTTCAAACATGCCTGAAAGAGCGATCGCAATTAATGCAAAGATTAATATTCCGCGTCTTTGAGTTGTGTAAGATAAGAGTCTTTTATATAGCTGTAAGCTAGTGGTTTGCATAATCTTTTTGATATAAAAAAGAAGTAATTATGCCATATATAGCAAAAGCGCACAGAAAGAATGTTTCTGTGCGCTTTCATTTTAAATCGTACTACGAGTAGTGCGAATTAGTAGATGATTTCAACACGACGATTTTGTGCGCGTGCGCCTTCATCTGTGCCGCCAACAGCAGGACGTTCTTTGCCATAGCTTACGATGCGGATTTGGTTAGGGTTTACACCATCAGCAACCATTAAGTTTGATACAGCTTTTGCTCTTCTCTCACCTAAGCCAATGTTGTATTCACGAGAACCACGATCATCTGTATGACCTTCTAAAATAACACCACGTGATGGATTATTGCGAAGTTCAGCAGCATGAGCGCTCACTACGTTATAAGATTCTTGGCGTAAGCGATCAGAGTCGAAATCAAAGTATAGAATTCTATCTTGTGTACCGCGTTTACCATACATTGGATCATAGTAAGTACTAGCTTGTTCGCCATTGTAGCCTGAGCCACTGCCAAAAGCGCCATTACCATTGCTTCCATCAGAACCAGATGTGGAAGAACACGCTGCTACGATAGCAGAAAGGCAAACGATGCTAAGAAGTTTGAGGCTGCGTTTTTTCATAATTTCTCCCTATATTGAAATTAATTAAAGTATTAATTTGACCAAGCTGGCTCTCTGACATCTGAAGCATTGCTTGAAAATTGTTGTGTAACATTACCATCATTAGAAACAGCATTTAAACCACCGTTTCCATTCGCGTAAATAATCATGTGGCCATTGCTAGAGAAGCTTGGTGCTTCATCTCTGCCACCATTAGTTAAACGCTTTGTTGCACCTGTTTGTAAATCGATGATTGCAATGCCAAAGCCATTTCCACTGCCACGATTCATTGTTGCTAAATAACGACCATCATTAGAGATAGATGGGCTTGCGTTGTAATTACCAGAGTTTGAAACTCGTTCTGGCGTTGCGCCACTATTTGGGCTAATGCGATAAATTTGAGGGCTACCCGCTCTGTCTGAAGTGAAATAAATCATATTATCTCTTCCCCAAGTAGGCTCTGTATCAATACTTGGATGATTCGTTAGACGAGTTAGGTTTTTACCATAAATATCAGAAGTATAAATTTCAGGGTTGCCATCTTTAGACAGTGTAAATGCTAAGCGGTTACCATCTGGTGACCAAGTAGGTGCACCATTAATGCCAGGTAAGTCTAACACTACATGGCGTTTTCCAGAATAAACATCTTGAACGATAATTTTGCTCTTTTTACCTTCTAGTGAAGAATAAGCAATTTGCTGTCCATTAGGCGACCATGATGGAGATAAAATCGGTTCAGCTGAGGAGAAAATCGTGCTTGGATATGCGCCATCAGCATCTGAAACAATTAACTCATATTGACGACCATTTTTTGCTACATACGCAACTTTAGTATCAAATGAGCCAGTGACACCTAAAATTTGCTGATAAATTGCATCAGCAATTTGGTGAGCAGTTTTGCGCCATTGGCGTTCATTATTACCGCTTACGGTATAAACGCGTTGCAACATGGATTTTTTTGAGAAAGTATTCATCAAATCTACAGAAACTTGATTGCCTCTCACAGTAAAGAATACGCCATATTGAACACCACGCTGCATCCATGCATCGCTATTAATGCTAGCAGGGCCTGCATTTGGCTCTGGAGATTTATTTGCAGGTAGAGAAATGAAGCGGCCTGATCGAGCTAAGTCCGCACCTACTACTTGTTCTACGTAATTGCTTTGTGGATCACTAGAAAATAAAGCTATTGGCATAGCATTATTTGCAGCCTTAGTAACTTGTATTTTTAGTTGAGCATGACTAAATGTGAGGATAGAAATAAGAATGAGTAAAATTCCATATTTCAATCTTGCAACATGTTTCTTCATTTTACACCTCTTGAGATGATTAAGATTTGTTGAGAGCCCAGATGCTATCTAGATTGCGCCAATATTCATTGCAATCCATACCACAACCAAAAACATAACGATCGGGTACATCTAAACCAATATAGTCTACTTTAAAATTATTTGGTTTGCGATTGTGTACTTTATTAAATAAAGTCGCTGTATATACTTTTGTTGCGCCCATTTCTGATAAAGCAAGTGTGATTGCTTTTAAAGTTGTTCCTTCATCAAAGATGTCATCCACTAGAAGAACAGGGCGGCCTTCCACAGGAATGCTAGGTGGTGCAACCCAATGAAGTTCGCCACCTGTTTGTTGGCCTCTGTAACGAGTAGCATGCAGATAACCGATTCTAAAAGGAAAAGTTAAGCGTGATAGCAATAAACCACCTGGGATTAATGCGCCATTCATTACGACTAGAACGATAGGATCTAATTCGGATAAGTCATTATGAATTTCTACCGCCATTGAATCGAGTGCATTGCGAACCGCTTGTGCAGAAATAATTTCTTCAGCATTATCTAAAATTTGCTGAGCTTTATTGTCGGAATTTGACATGGTGTACCTTTTAAGATGAGTAAAACTTAATGCGACGTATTTTTTTTATTGCTTGTGTATTGAGCAAGAATTCTATTTGTCATTTCTGAGTTTCCTTCTTTTTCTAATTCTTTTAGCAAAGAAATTAATGGGTGAAGAATTCTATTGCCCATTTGCGTGACAACTTGCTCAAACACATCATCAATCGCTGGCTGGCTTTGATGTTGTGCTAATTGTTTTGCTTTGCGAATGGTGGTTGTTTTTTGTTCATCAGCAAAATCAAAGATCGATTGAAGATGCACAGAGAGGTCTGCCAATTGCAACCAATTTTCCCATTCAGCAACACTTTGTTGAATATAAACTTCAGCTTCTTTTGCTGCAGCTTCTCGTGATTGATAGTTTTTTTCAACAATGTTATTCAGATCATCAACACTATAAAGGTAAACGTCATCGAGCTCATTGACATTAGCATCAATATCTCTTGGTACTGCAATATCGACCATTAAAATTGGTTTATTGCGACGAGCTTTAAGTGCTTGGCTGGCCATATCTTTAGTGATTAAAGAGAAAGGTGCCCCTGTAGATGAAATAACAATGTCAGCATTCACTAATAATTCAGGAATTTGTTCCAAAGTATGCACTGAGGCAGGTATTGCCAAATGGCTGCTCATTTCTAAAGCTCGGCTTTGTGTACGATTAGCGATTGATATCGATTTTACATCTGCTTCAATCAAGTGTTCAGCAACTAATTCGATGGTTTCACCGGCACCAATTAATAATACATTTTGCTCTGAAATATTAAAAATTTGTTTGGCCAATTGTACTGCTGTATAAGCGACAGAAATTGTATAAGCGCCAATATTGGTTTCAGTACGAATGCGTTTTGCAGTTTGGAATGCCAATTGGAATAGACGATTGAGCGTTTTGCATAAAGCATTTTCTTGCTTAGACATTTCAAATGCTTGGCGCAACTGACCCATAATTTGAGGCTCACCTAAAATTAAAGAGTCTAAACCTGCTGTTACTCGTAATAAGTGTGCAGTCGCTTCATTATTTTGATAAAAATAGTGATACTTTTGAATATTTTCCATAGAAATACGAGAATGGCTTTGCCATAACTCAAAGAATTCTTCTATAGAAGTGGATAAACCATCTAAGTAAAACTCTGTTCTATTACATGTTGAAAGAATCACAACACCTTTTGTCCATTCGTTCTTTTTCAACGCTTGTATAAAAGCTGGGACATTTTCAGGCAACACTGAAGCCTGCTCACGTATCTCTACGGAAGCCGCTTTATGATTAATGCCGATAGCTACTACAGTCATAGATGGTTAAATAATATTAGGTAATGGAGTCGTAAAAGTTGGATATATTAGCAAATTTTCAGCGTGTCTACATCTAAAAGAAAAAGATCAATAAAGAGATTCATAGAGTTCTTTCAATTTTACTTGGCTTTGCATTATGGTATCGCTAATTGGAGGAATATATTTTATTGCTTTTGGAGTCGAAAGCTCGCGCAGAACATTTTCGTATAAAGCTGTAAAATCATTCGGCTCAGTTTGCCCGCTAGGATAAAATTTTGCTAAGTTTTCTCCGACACCACCATAATTAAATCCGATCACAGGAGTGCCGCAAGCAAGTGACTCTATAACGGTTCTGCCATAGGATTCTGGTTTTGATGTAATAGATAGTGTCAAATCAGCAAGGGTATAGATTGAGGACATATCATCACAAGTGCCGAACCAAATTACATGAGATTGTAATTTTTCTTTTGCAATGCGATTGACCATCTCTTGGTGGTAATCTTCATTGCGTTGATCATAACTGCCAACAATCACTGCTTTAATGTTGACGTAACCTTCTTTTTTAAGATTAGCCATGAGATCAATTAATAAAGAGATTCCTTTAATGCGAGTAATTCTGCCGGGTAAAAGAATAATTTTATCTTTATTAAACTCGATCCCTGCATCAACTAATTGATTTTTAATTAATGGCTGAGGATCATTGTAAATGTTAAATTTATTTGCATTGATGCCTTGTGTGATGACTTCAATTTTATCCACAGGTTCTTGTGGATAAGCTTGTGATAAATAGTCTTTCAAAGCTTGAGAAACTGCGATGACTTTATCAGCATGTAGCATTTGCTGGCTATAACGATTGATGGAGTTAAAGCCATGAACTGTAGTGACAATCTTAGGGCGATAAGACAGTTTTTTGATGGCCAATAATGTTAACCATGCCTGTAATCGCGAATGAATATGAATAATATCAGGATGTATCTCTTCTATAAGCTTTCTCAAGGCTCTAACTTGCATTAAAGAGCTAAGATTTTTCTTTTCAATTTGTAATTGAAAATGCTGGCTACCTTGTTGCGTGAGTGTTTCTACTAATCTGCCACCAGAAGAGATAACAAAGCTCTCAGCATATTTTGCAATATGCTGACAATTTTCTAAAACGTAGTATTCCACACCACCTTGATTTAAAGCTGGGAGAATTTGTAAAATTTTCATCTGCATTTATTCAAATTTATAAGTATAGCCGTAGCGTTCTTTATTATTTGGATCAAACATTGGTTTAGCGGTGCGCCACACTTTATATTGATCTGCGGAAATCATCAGTATTGTACTGTTTCCATAACGTGTGAGCGTTGCAATATCAGTGATGGTACCGATCGCAGAAATGCGTACATTTTGTAATTGCTCAGGAGAAATACATTCAGGAATATTGATGATGACGCGTTCATTCATATTGCCTTTATGAGAAGGTGCATCATTTTTGTTTGATAAGCTGTTCGCAATTTCGATTTGTGTTGAATGATTGCCAAGCGTATATGAAACGATAGGACCACCTACAACAATAGTTTTTCCTAAAGCTGTTTGGGGTGATTGCTGAATTGCTTCTTGATAAGTCATTGCATTTGGAGCTTGATCGCTAAACGATGAAGCACATGCAGTAATCAATACAGCCAAGGGTAATACTTTTAATATATTTAACATGTCAATGATGACCTGATTGTTAGGGTTGGTTTTGAGGGAATAAGTCTGATTCTATTGCTTGGCACAATATGTGCTCCATCAATAGATGTGCTTCTTGAATGCGTGGTGTGTGTGTTGATGGCATTTTAAGCATAATGTCACAAAGCTCATCCATTTGGCATGGTTTTGAGCCCGTTAAGCCAATACAATATAAACCTTGATTTTTAGCGGCTTTAACTGCGTTTACGATACTTTCAGAATTACCAGATGTTGAAATCGCAATGAATGCATCATTAGCGTTGCCTAAAGCTTCAACTTGGCGGGCAAAAGTATAGTGATAACCGTAATCATTGCCGACTGCTGTTAATATTGAACTGTCTGTTGTTAAGGCGATTGCTGGTAAACCTTTTCGCTCGATCTCAAATCGACCCACTAATTCTGCCGCCATATGCTGTGCATCTGCTGCTGAACCACCATTGCCAGCAATTAGAATTTTGCCATTATTGTGATAAATGTTAATTAGCTTTTTGGCCACCAATGAAATGTTTTCCAATAAGTCATGATTATCTAAAATGGATTGTTTGGTATCGATAGAAGCCTGAATTTGCTGAATAATCTTATCTTTCATAGCCATACTCTTTTAATAATTTAGTCATTTTATCTACAACTTCTTGATCCATTTCTATTGGAATACCCCATTCGCGATCAGTTTCACCCGGCCATTTATTTGTGGCATCCATCCCCATTTTAGAGCCAAGCCCTGAAACAGGTGATGCAAAGTCTAAGTAATCAATTGGTGTATTGTCCACCATAACAGTATCACGCGATGGATCCATGCGAGTTGTGATTGCCCAAATGACATCATTCCAGTCACGGCAGTTCACATCTTCATCCACAATAATGACGAATTTTGTGTACATGAACTGGCGCAAGAATGACCAAACACCGAGCATTAACCGTTTTGCATGGCCGGGATATTGTTTTTTGATTGATACAACCGCCATGCGATATGAGCAACCTTCTGGCGGAAGATAGAAGTCTACAATTTCTGGAAATTGTTTTTGAATGATCGGTACAAAGACTTCATTCAATGCGACTCCAAGCATTGCAGGTTCATCAGGTGGGCGGCCTGTGTATGTTGAATGATAAATAGGGTCTTTGCGATGTGTAATGCGCTCAACTGTCATCACAGGGAAGCTGTCTACTTCATTATAATAACCTGTGTGATCGCCATATGGGCCTTCAGGTGCCATATCATCAGGATAGATATAGCCTTCTAAAACAATCTCAGCATAAGCGGGAACCGTTAATTCATCTGAAATTAGTGATTTTGCAACATGCGTTTTTTTACCACGCAATAATCCTGCGAATGCATATTCTGATAATGTGTCAGGAATTGGCGTTACAGCGCCAATAATCGTCGCAGGATCTGCGCCTAGCGCGACAGCAACAGGAAAAGGTTGGCCGGGATTTTTTAATTGGAACTCACGAAAATCCAAGGCGCCACCACGATGAGCAAGCCAACGCATTATTATGCGATTTTTACCGATCACTTGTTGGCGATAAATCCCAATGTTTTGACGTTTTTTATGTGGGCCTTTTGTGATGGTTAAGCCCCAAGTAATGAGTGGGGCTGCATCTAATGGCCAACATTTTTGAATTGGAAATTGGCTTAAGTCGACATCATCTTTTTCGATAATGACTTCACGGCAAGCTGGCGATGAAGTCATTTTAGATTTCATCGATAAAACTTTTTTGAAAATTGGGAATTGCTTGATCATAGAGCGCAAGCTTTCAGGTGGTGTTGGCTCTTTTAAAAATGCCAATAATTCACCGATTTCACGCAATTTTGCAGGATCAGTTTCACCAATTGCTAATGCAACACGTTCAGGCGTACCAAATAGATTGGTTAATACTGGAATGCTGTGATCTTTTGGATTTTCAAATAGTAAAGCTGGGCCTTGTTGTTTTAAAACATGATCTGAAAATTCAGTCATTTCAAGATTGGTATCAATCTCATGTGAAACTCGCTGTAATTTGCCGTTTTTTTCTAAATAATCGATAAATTCTCTTAAGTCTTGAAATTGCATGCCGATCCGCCCAACCCAAAAAATTCGATTATATCATTAATAAAAATCCATCTGTTATAATTCATGGCTTAATCTTTAAGAAGCAAATAATGACTTAAACTAAGAGGCTGATATGTTGTGGGATGCAAATCAAATTGATTTAGAATTACAAAAAGCAGATGAATTATTAAAGGATTTAGGTACTGCTGTGACAATTTTTGGTTCTGCTCGAATACCAGAAAATGATCATTATTATCAATCTACAGTTAAAGTTGCACAAAAGCTTGGTGAAGCGGGTTATGCCGTTATATCTGGTGGTGGCCCTGGGATTATGGCAGCTGCAAATCAAGGTGCTAAATTAGCGGGTGCAAAATCTGTTGGTTTAAATATAGTTCTGCCTAATGAACAAAAGGCAAATCCTTATCAATCTCATTCCCTTACATTTTCACAATTTATTCCACGTAAACAGACATTTTTTAATTATTCATCCGCTTTTATTTGTATGCCAGGTGGTTTTGGTACCCTTGATGAGTTATTTGAAGTATTAACATTGATCCAAACAGGCAAATTAAAACAATCACCAGTCATGTTATATGACTATGATTTTTGGGGGCAGTTATTTGGTTGGTTTAAAACTTCGTTGATGGATCAAAATTTGATCAGTAATGATACATTTGATTGGGTATATATTGTTAATTCAGAAGATGAAGTCATGGAAATTTTGAAAAAGCATAATGTATAAATTAATGCTATTGTAGTTTTTGCATCAAAGCAGGTCTTTAAAACTATAAATAATATGAGGTTTAGATATGAAAAAATTGGTTTTAGCACTTTCATTATCAGCAGCGACTATGGCTATTGCAACCGCAGAAAATGTGATTGTCGATCTTAATATTGTAACAGCTGAAGGTGTGGCTGATAAAATTGGTACCGTAGAATTACAAGAAACAGAGTATGGCGTGGTATTTACACCAAATCTATCCGGATTAACTCCTGGCATTCATGGGTTTCACGTGCATGCTAATCCAAGCTGTGGCAATGAAGCCGCGGATGGTACAAAAGGACCTGCATTAGCAGCGGGCGGACATTATGATCCTGCCGATACCAAAAAGCATGGTGCGCCATGGGGTGATGGCCATTTAGGTGATTTACCTCCTTTACATGTAGCTGCCGACGGTACGGCAACAACAGCTGTTTTGGCGCCTAGAATCAAATCAGTGAATGATATTAAAGATAGAGCAATTATGGTTCATGTGCACGGAGATAACTTTTCAGATGAACCAGCACCTTTAGGTGGCGGTGGCGCAAGAATGGCTTGCGGAGTTATTCCTAAATAGGTGAGCGATTTACATCGATGAAATACAAATAAAGGGACATCATGATAGAATGTCCCTTTGTTTTTAGGGTGATAAAAATGCAAGCAAGTGATCGTTATTTGTTTTGGGTCGATTTAGAAATGACAGGTTTGGATGAGGAGCGAGATCACATCATTGAGATTGCATCCATCGTCACTGATAGCGATTTAAATGTTGTTGCAGAAGGACCAGTCATCGCGATTCATCAACCACAAGAAATATTAGATTTAATGGATGATTGGAATCAAAATACACATGGTCAATCAGGACTAATAGACCGAATTAAAGTCAGTGGCATTAATTTGGCCGAAGCAGAAAAAATGACTTACGATTTTTTATCACAATGGATTGTTGAAAAAAGCTCTCCATTATGTGGTAATAGCATCGGAACTGATCGCCGATTCTTGAAAAAATATATGCCTACAATTGATGCGTATTTGCATTATAGAAATGTCGATGTTAGTTCATTTAAAGAGATGATTAAACGTTGGTATCCTGATGGACAATCTTATGCAAAACAAAATACACATAAAGCATTGGATGACATTCGTGAATCAATCGAAGAATTGAAATTTTATCGCGAGAACTATATTAAATGATGAAAGATAAACACAAACATAACGTTAAAATTACGATTAAAACACCCATGCAGTTTTTGGCTTCTGGTTTTGGTTCAGGTTGTGCGCCTGTTGCACCAGGAACATTTGGAACTGCAGCAGCGATCCCTGTTTGGATATTGCTAAGCTTTTTGTCTCCAATAACATATGCAATCTTTGTTTTTGCAATCTTTGTATTGGGTTGTTACGTAAGCGAAAAGGCCAGTCAAGAGCTCGGTGTTCATGATCATGGTGGGATTGTAATAGATGAGTTTGTGGGCTATTTCATTACAATGTTTTTAGTGCCTTTATCATGGGTTAATATTTTATTAGGATTTATTTTATTTCGCATTTTTGATGTCTTAAAACCATGGCCGATTAAGGTGTTAGATCGTCAGGTAAAAGGTGGTTTTGGCATTATGATCGATGACGTTTTGGCAGGCTTTATGGCGCTAATTTCAGTTCATCTTTTATTATGGGGTTATGCTTATTTCTTTTAAGCAAAGAGTTCAGAAATATTTGTTGTGGCGGGTTAAAAAATCTCGCCGATCTCATCGCTTGATGAGTGGGTTAGTGGTTGTGGTTTTATGCTTAGGGATGTATGTCATTGCATCTTTTTATCAACCAGAAATTGATCGATATGATACTAAGCCTTATGAATATTATCCTATCACGCTAGAGTGTGATATTCAGCAGGTTTTGGATGGTGATACTATCATTGCGAACTGTCCAAAATCTTTAAAAAATGATGAAAAGAGTTTGAGGTCTATCCGTTTCTGGGGGATTGATGCACCTGAAACGGGGCAAGGTAAATGTGGAAGTTTCGCGACAGAAACTTTGGAAAATTTAATTGGAGATCGTCAGTCCATCACTATTGAGATTATGAATCAAGATCGCTATCAGAGAATGATCGGAAAGTTATATATAGGCGAATTAGATGTTTCTTTGGAAATGGTGCGATTAGGGGCTGCAGTTGTTTATCATCGCTATAATAAAGATCAAAACTATATAAATGCAGAGAAAAAAGCTAGAATGACTCGCTTAGGAGTTTGGGCTGTTTCTGGAGCACAGCAAAACCCGGAACGATGGCGGCGATTTAATCCATAAAAATATTGGTAAAAAAATATTATGTTATTCACTATAAAAGAACAAGAGTTAGCCCGCGACGAGGAAGTATTGTTGCGTCAATATACCCATTGGTGGATATTTGTAGTACCTGCAATCATATTGCTATTTGGCATTTATCTATGGCTGAAAGCGCTTTCTAAAGGGTCATTTTCACTGTACTCTTTGATTGTATTTGAAGAGCCAACGGCGGCAGCAAATACTTTAAGTTATCAGATTCAATATTATCTTCAGCAAGGTTCTGAAATGTTGAGAAATAACTTACCAAATTCAGTATTTGAATTTTTGAGTCAAACACGATTGCATCCTAGAAAATGGCTTAGTCAGTTGGTTATGTTGTATGGTTTGTATCGTTTAATTCGTGCAACCATCACGTTTTTAACCACCAAAATTTTAGTTACAAATCAGAGAGTATTAATTGAAACTGGTTTTTTTAGGCCTCAAATTGTAGAATTCCCTAGAATGCACATTGATGCATTTCATATTAAAAAAGGTTTATTGAGTCGCTTTTTTCAGGTAGGCACTTTGATTATTCAAGCTTCAGGCGGATTAACTGTACGTTTGCCTGCTATTAAAATGCCTCAAGTCCTTACAACGACGGTGATAGAGAATTAATCTACATGATGTTAACGCAAAATAAAAATCAGCTCATACTGCAAGGTGACTGGATCATCTCTAATACAACAGAGATTGAAAGTGCTTTGAATTCTGTTGATTTTTCTGCCATTGATCTAAGCAAAGCCATTGAAATAGATGGTAGTAATATCACTGCAATGGACACCAGTGGCGCTTACTGGATGAGTAAATTTATTGGTCTTGTTAAAGAAAAGAAAGGCCAAGCAAATTTAGTGAAGTTTCATGATGAAATTTCTACGTTGGTGAGTTTTATTACGACACGAACGGATAATGTTAAAGAAGAACCTGTCATCAAACAGAAAGATGGTTTTTTCGTTCAGGTTGGAAAATTGGCATATGACGTGAAAGACCAATTTTACAACTTCTTTGATTTTATTGGGCGCGTTTCTGTTGTCATGAGCAAAAATCTTGCCAATCCCACTAAAATAAGATGGCGCACACTATGGAGTAATGTACAAACAGGTGGTGTTCAAGCACTATTTATTGTTGGTTTGTTAAACTTCTTGATCGGCATTGTGATTTCTTATCAAGGTGGTGCGTTATTGAAGCAATATGGCGCTAATATTTTTGTTGTCGAATTGGTGACAATTTCCATGTTGCGTGAACTGGCCCCATTAATGACCGCAATTATTGTTGCAGGCCGAACAGGATCTGCGATTGCAGCCCAAATTGGTACGATGGTTGTGAATGAAGAAGTGGACGCACTGAATACAATTGGAATTAATCCACTGGATCAATTGGTTGTGCCCAAAGCCTTATCCTTAATCTTGGCATTGCCACTTTTGACTGTGTTTGCAGATATTTGCAGCGTATTTGGTGGAATGGTGTTAGCCAGCACATATCTAGATGTATCATTCACAACATTTATCACTAGAATTCCAGAGGTTATGACGATTAATACATTATTTGTAGGTTTATCAAAAACCCCAATTTTTGCATTAATTATTGTGTTAACAGGCTGTTATCAAGGATTTCAAGTTAAAGGTGGCGCAGATAGTGTTGGTCAACAAACAACCATATCTGTTGTTCAAGCAATCTTTTTAGTGATCATTTGTGACGCAATTTTCTCAATTATTACAAGGAATGTTCCGATCTAATGACAGATATTATTTCAGACAAATCAAATGTAGCCATTGAGATCGAGCATTTGTACAATCGCTTTGGCACGCACTCTGTGCATGAAGATTTAAATATGATTGTG
Source organism: uncultured Wohlfahrtiimonas sp. (assembly GCA_947631095.1). GTDB lineage: Bacteria > Pseudomonadota > Gammaproteobacteria > Cardiobacteriales > Wohlfahrtiimonadaceae > Wohlfahrtiimonas. Next base: position 6,119 of record CANRJX010000009.1, on the reverse strand, counting down.
AACAAAGGCGAATTGATTGCTTTGGTGGGTGGATCAGGCTCCGGTAAAACAACATTGCTTCGTGCCATAATCATGTTGCTGAAGCCGTATTCAGGGCAAATTTATATGATGGGTGAGCCAGTTTGGGGAATCTCAAATCAAGCGCAGATGAACCTTAGAAAGAAATTTGGGATGTTGTTTCAAAGCGGTGCTTTATTCAGCTCGTTAACAGTATTGGAAAATGTGATGGTGCCGATGAAAGAGCACTTAACCTTATCCAATGCAGAAATGAAAGAGTTGGCGGAACTGAAAATTATTTTATCAGGTTTGCCAATGCATGCAGCAAACTTACTACCAAAGGAATTATCTGGCGGAATGATAAAACGTGCTGCTTTAGCTAGAGCTTTGGCACTAGATCCACAGTTATTATTCTTGGATGAGCCAACAGCAGGATTAGACCCTGTGGGCGCTGGTGAATTTGATGACTTAATGAATCAGTTAAAAGAGTCTTTATCATTGACCATTATGATGGTTACACATGATTTGGACTCATTATGGGCAATCACTGATAAGGTTGCTTTTTTGGGTGAGAAGAAAATTTTGGCGTATAAACCAATCGGAGAGTTGGTCAAAGATCCGCATCCTTTAATTCAAAAATATTTTCAAGGCCCAAGAGGGCGAGCGACAGAGGAAACTTATGGAAAATAAATTTAGTTTTGCTGCTGTTGGTGTTTTTGTAGTGGGCTTTTTTATTGTCCTCGTAACACTAGTGGTTTGGTTAACAGTTGGTACTCAACAAGTAACATATCTTCCTTATAAGGTTGTTACGTCTGAATCTGTGGCAGGATTATCAGTGAATTCAGCTGTAGATTATAAAGGTGTTGATGTCGGCGTAGTTCGTAAAATACAGTTAAATGACAAAGATCCGCGATTTGTTATCATCTCTTTGGACATTATTGAAGGCACGCCCATAAAAAAAGATACTGAAGCAGTTTTGACAAGTAAAGGAGTGACGGGCTTAGTGAATGTGAGTTTACGTGGCGGCACTGAAACATCACCTAATCTTGTACCAACGAAAGAAGATCCTGTGCCTGAAATTGTAAGCGGTGCATCTTTAATACAAAGATTAGATTCTGCATTCAATAATATTACTAAAGCATTGTCAGATTTATCTAAAAAGCTTGATATTATTATAACTGTTGAAAATGGGCACAGAATTAATAATATTTTAGCCAATTTAGAAACAATTACGCATAACTTAGTGGCGAGTTCTGAAGATGTTTCGAAGATTACAAAAAATGCTTCTAATATTATGATAGAAATGGAGCCTAAGATTGAGCGTGCTTTAGCAGCTTTTGATTCTTTTAGTGTGATTACAAAGAATGTTGAACAAACCTCTGAAGGTTTACAAAAAACACTGAATAAAGCTGATGCAACTTTAGACTCATGGAAATCAACTGCATTAGTTTTCCAAGATTTAGGTCAGTCATTTAGAACGCAAATTCCAAATTTAAATTCTACTTTTACAGAGTTGAATACTATTTTGTATCAAACATCGCAACTCATTAATCAATTAATGAATGATCCGAATATGTTATTGATTGGTAAAGGCAAGCCAAAATTAGGACCTGGAGAATAATATTTATGACTTTTAAATTATCAACAATATTGGCATCTCTTATATTATTAACAGCTTGCCAGACAGCACCTTATAAAACTGAATATACTTTGGGCTCAGATTTAACTGCTAATGTTCCTGTGAGTCAAAAGCAAAAGCCATACTCAGTGATTGTGAATGATGTAAAAACATTTGGTTCTGGCGCTGAAGTGAATATGACTTATACGCGCACACCAAATGTAATTGAAGCTTATACAAAGAGTGAATGGGTTGAGCCACCAGTTTTATTGATTAAAACAGCATTAACAAATGCATTAATTGCATCTAATAATTATCAAGATGTTTTAATGTCACCAACATCAATTATGAGCCCATATCGAATAGATGCGGTTATTCAAAATATGCAACAAGTCTTCGTTGGAGATAAAAGTTATATTGAATTGAGTTTGATGGTTCGTTTAGTGGATACAGTTAATCAAAAACTAGTGTTTTCAAAAATCTATTCAACAACTGAAGCAGTTGAAACTTTAAATGCTGAAGGTGGTGTTGAAGCTTATAATAAAGCGATGAAAAAACTTTTACCAAATATTGTCCAAGACTTGAGTCGCTACTAATTAAAAGAAAAATTATGAAATATCACCATTTATTTGATGCATTACCTGCACCAAATCTTGCGAACTACATTTCAATCAGTTTTTGTGATCAAAAAATTGGTTATATAAAAAAACAACACATTGAAATATTTGAAGAGTTTTCAAAAATTTTTCAATTCACATTTGGGAAAATAGCAGGTATGTTTTCTCAAGAATTTGTAGAGATGTCTATCGCTGATCGTTCATTTGCATTAGCAGGTTTATCAAATACATTAAATGATGCTGGTTTGGTGAATAATTGGCGCAATGAATTGTTTTCGATTTATTTAGATGCTGAACGAACGCAAGAAATATTTCAGTTAGAACGCGGAGTTGTGCCCCTATTGGCGCTACAAGCGCATGGCGTTCATTTGAATGGCTATACGATGATAGATGGTGAACCTCATATTTGGATCGCACAAAGATCAGCAGATCGCGTTATTGCACCATTAAAGTATGATCAATTGGTTGCAGGTGGATTGCCAGCGGATCTATCTTTAAAGGATAATCTTTACAAAGAAGCCGAAGAAGAAGCTGGGATTTCGAAAAATTTAATAGAACCTGCAAAATACTCTGGTCGAATTCAATATATGACAGAAGATGAGTTCGGCATTCGTAATGATGTTTTGCACTGTTATGATATTGAGTTACCAGAAGATTTTGAGCCAAATAATCAAGATGGTGAGGTCGCACAGTTTTTACGATTACCTGTGTCAGAAGTGATTAAGCTCTTAGAGCAGAAGGATCAATTTAAGCCCAATACTGCTTTAGTGATGCTTAGTTTTTTAGTGAGAAATAATTGGCTGCTTTTAGATGTTGAAGATAAAGAGCTCTTGAATGCTCACTTTAGTGATTAATTGATAAGAACTAGGAGTAGAAATGATTGAGTGTAAGATAATTCATGGTGATACTGATCCTAGTATTAAAGATGCATATTATATTAGAGATATGGTATTCACTCAGGAGCAAGGTTTTCCTGCTGAAATAGACATCGATGAATATGACAAAGTAGCTTGGCAATGCATTTTATATAAAGACTCAACACCGATAGGAACAGCACGATTAATTCCTCAAGAAAATGTTGGGAAAATTGGCAGGGTTGCTATTTTAAAACAATATCGTGGTGAAGGTTTTGGGCTAGTGATTATGGAAGCGCTCATCAAAGAAGCGGAGCGCTTGGAATACAAAAGTCTAAATTTGTCTGCTCAAGTTTACGCCGTTCCTTTTTATGAAAAGCTAGGCTTTGAAGCTTTAGGTGATGCCTATTTAGAAGATGGAGAACCTCATATAAACATGATAAAACCTCTTATTTCAGCAATCACCACAGAGCTATATTAATCCGTAATTTGCCAATTGATTGGCTCTTTTCCATGTTCAATCAGATATTGATTGGTTTTTGAAAAAGGCTTAGAGCCAAAAAATCCACGGTATGAAGAGAGTGGTGAAGGGTGAGCAGAAGTAATAACATGATGCTTTGTTTCATCAATGAATGATCGTTTTTTCTGAGCATGACTGCCCCATAAGATAAAAACGACATTTTGGCACTGACTGTTAATTTCACAAATGGTTGCATCGGTGAAGTTTTGCCAGCCAATTTTAGAGTGTGAACCAGCTTTGGATGCCTCAACGGTTAATGAAGTATTTAATAAAAATACACCTTGCTCGGCCCATTCGGTCAAAGAGCCATGAGTTGGGATAGTAAAACCATCGATATCACTTTCTAACTCTTTATAAATATTGCGTAGTGAAGGTGGTACCGTTATTCCTTTATGTACTGAAAATGCTAGCCCATTTGCTTGGTTAGGGCCATGGTAAGGGTCTTGTCCAAGAATTACTGCTTTAATGTTTTGGATTGGTGTGAGTTTATAGGCTGAAAATAGCTCTTCTTCAGAAGGATAGATCGTTTTTTGGAGCTGTTTCTCTTGAGTCAGCCAATTATTGATTTCTACAAAATATGGCTTTTGTGATTCTGCTTGTAGGAAATTTTTCCAAAAATTATGTGATAAAATTTGCATATTATAAATTACGATATTAAATGCTCATTATTATATACAAAATACTAATATCAACTATAATACAACGCTAAAATACTAATAACGAAACGTCATTAGTGACATAAATATTAGAAAGGGGATTCTGGTGGAGCTGCAAAATCGAAGACATTCTAAATGGTATGAGCTCATTCTATTTAGCTTTTGGTTTCAGTTGCTGTTTGGTTTGTTGGTGGTTGTGATTTTGCCTTCGTTATATATCTGGCCTGAATTGTTGAAAATAAATCACACTTTTTCTAACGTACAACTTTATACGACTTTAGCGAACGGATTTGCATTTTTGTTATCATTTTTTATGTATAAAAAAATTCAAAAATTTCCAGATGCGCGCTCTATAGTTTACTTATTACCAGCTGTGGTAATAAGTTGGGCCTGTATTTTAGGTGTTATTTTATTGATGCGTTATGATTATTCACGCTTTGGTCTATTGCTATCTTTTACATCAGCAATTTTTTGGGTGTTAGTCGGCTATCATTTGGGCAGAAGGTATTATTGTTTAAAGCTTGCCATTGTCCCTTTTGGCAATTGTCATAATTTAAATGAATTTAGGAATGTAGATGTTAGAACACTAAGTGCACCAACTTTAGATAATGTTCGTTATGATGCTGTGGTTGCAGATTTACGTGCTGACATGCCGAATGAATGGCAAAATTTTTTAGCCAATTGTGCTTTATCTAATATTCCTGTTTACCACAGTAGATTAATGTATGAGCAATTGAGTGGTAGGGTCAAAGTTAATCATTTATCAGAAAATATTTTTGGTTCTTTATACACAACTTCTTTTTATTCGATTATAAAAAGATTATGCGAAATTATTTTAGTAATTATTTTAATTCCTATTTGGGTTCCATTAGTATTGATTTTTGGCATTATTGTAAAGTTAGAAAGCTCAGGCCCGATGTTTTTTGTTCAAGAAAGGGTTGGCTTGGGTGATAAAGATTTCAAAGTGTATAAGCTGCGAAGCATGAGTAAAGACTCAGAGAGTAAAGGTGCTCAATTTGCACAAGCAGGTGATGCTAGAGTAACTCGTATAGGTAAATTTATTCGTAAAACGCGGATTGATGAGTTGCCACAATTTATCAATATTTTAAAAGGCGATATGAGTTTAATCGGACCAAGACCCGAGCAACGTATATTTGTGGAGCAATTTAAAAAAGAGATTCCATTTTATTCGTATCGACATGTTGTGCGTCCTGGGATTTCCGGTTGGGCGCAAGTGACACAGGGTTATGCTGCCAATGCTGATGAAACAAGCATAAAACTTGAGTATGATCTTTATTACATTAAACATTTTTCATTTTGGTTAGATGTTTTAATTGTATTGAAAACAGTTAAAACAATGTTGACAGGTTTTGGGGCAAGGTAAAGATATTAACTATAAGTAATACTTGTGTAGCTATCAGGCCCAGTAAGAAATATATATTTATGAATATTATTTTCGTGTGTTTATTTTTTACTTAGCATATTTAAAATATGATGTGTGTTATCCAAGCTTGGAAGTTGAGTTTTTTTAATGGTATATATTTGGTATGAACAGTTCAGAGATTAAGGTATCAGTTTGTATAGTGACATACAATCAAGAGAAATATATTGGTGAATGCTTAGAAAGTTTGGTGACTCAAGATACTGACTTTTTATTTGAAATAATTATTGGAGATGATGCCTCAAGTGATCATACATCTGAAATTATTTTAAGATATTATGAAAAGTATCCACATCTTATTACTCCTATATTACGTAAAAAAAACTTGGGTCCTGTGGGAAATATCATCGATATTTATAAAAAAGCAAAAGGTCAATATATTGCCCATTTAGATGGTGATGATCTAGCATTACCTG
>CANRJX010000008.1 GCA_947631095.1 uncultured Wohlfahrtiimonas sp. | reverse complement strand
AAACATTTAACGAAAGATTCTTTGTTGTTAAATAACTTACCTGAAGAGCACATTGTATGGATGAGTCATGGTGACTTAGTCTCTGAAATCCCTACAGGTTTTGAAGTGATCGCAACCAGTAATGATTGCCCAATTGCCGCGATTGAAAATAAAGATAAAAAATGGTTTGGTGTTCAGTTTCACCCTGAAGTTCAGCATTCAGAAAAAGGTTTTGATCTATTGAAAAATTTCACATTAGAAGTGTGTAAATGTGTGGGTGATTGGAAAATGGAAAACTTCATCACTCAGCAAATTGCTGAAATTCGTGAAACAGTGGGTGATAGAAAAGTACTCCTAGCTTTATCAGGTGGTGTTGATTCAAGTGTCGTGGGTGTTTTATTGCAAAAAGCGATTGGCACTCAGCTGACATGTGTATTTGTTGATCATGGCATGCTCCGTAAAGGTGAAGCTGATGAAGTGATGAATAATTTAAGTGGTAAATTTGGTCTAAATATCATTAAAGTTGATGCAAAAGAACGCTTTTTAAGTAAATTAGCAGGTGTTTCTGATCCTGAAACTAAACGTAAAATTATTGGTAATGAGTTTGTTTATCTGTTTGATGAAGAGTCTCAAAAACTTAAAGATATAGACTTCTTAGCACAAGGTACACTCTATACGGACATCATTGAAAGTGGTACAGCAACCGCTGAAACAATTAAATCACATCATAATGTGGGTGGTTTACCGGAAGATATGACATTCAAATTAATCGAACCATTAAAAACGTTATTCAAGGATGAAGTGCGTTTATTGGGTGAAGAGTTAGGTATGCCAGCTCATTTAGTATGGCGCCAACCATTTCCAGGGCCGGGTTTGGCAATCAGAATTTTGGGTGACATTACCGAAGATAAGTTGGAAATTGTACGCGACAGTGATTTTATTTTGCGTGAAGAAATTGCTAAAGCGGGCTTAGATCGTGATATTTGGCAATATTTTACTGTATTAACTGGCTTGAAAAGTGTAGGGGTAATGGGCGATAGTCGTACTTATGATTATACTTTGGCCATTCGTGCGATTACATCAATTGATGGTATGACAGCAGATTTTGCACGTATTCCTTGGGATGTTTTACAGAAAATTTCAGTGCGTTTAGTGAATGAAGTTAAACACGTCAATAGAATTGTGTATGACATTACAAGCAAACCACCAGCAACGGTTGAATGGGAATAATCAAGTATTCAATTTGAGTTAATTAAAGAGGCGATTAATGATGAATTAATCGCTTTTATTATGGAGAGTAATATGTTGAGTTTATTAATCAGTATCGCAGTTGCCATTGTGTATGGTATTGCTTCAGTTTATGTTGTAAAACAAGGTGGGAAATATGCAAAAGAGCGCGGCAGCTCATATAAAAGAGGAATGATATTTCCTGCTTTTATCATGGCAGTGCCTGTGATTGTAGTGATTGCCATCATGCTTTATTCCAAATAAGTTAAAAGCATTCATTTTTTTAAAACTTACTGGAATCTGAAACAGTATGAAAGCCATTATTATTTATTTGATATCAACCTACGCTAATATTTTGTCAGTAGATAGCCAACAAGATGTTGAATTTTATCTCGATCCAGTTTTGCATCATGATGTCCCCTCTGGGTGTGTGAATACAAAAGGCGAGCTGATTGTCGATGAAGGTGTTCCTTATAAAAAGAATTTTGTACTTAGATTGCCATCCGGTGAGCCATGGCCAAATTTAGAATATAAAATTTCTTCTCAAGGTGATTCTTTTGTTGGAGTGACCAATAACCTAGGAGAAACGGTTACTGTTTGTACTGAACATGAGCAAGAAATCACAGTGGGCATGAATTGGATGAGCGCTGAACCGTAATTTTATTCTAAATAGTAAATCCATAATAATACGGGCTTCTTTTTAGTTTTCAAAAGCTTATCCACTTTTCTCATGGTTTCATCGTCGATAACGGGGCAGCCTTGGCTAAACCCCATTGGTAAATAATTGGGGTAAGTTTCTTCATTAGGAATCATTTTGTATGAGTGAAGAACGATGTAGCGATCATAAGCATTGCTGTTGCTTGATTCTAGGCCATGCATTTTATAATGAATATTAATTCCCCATTTACTGTAAGCACGAGCACCTAATTTATATTTACCTAAAGATGATGTGTAGCTATTTGGGGTGTTGCTGAAAATAATCTCTTGGTTACTACTTTCAAAATCAGTATTGCCATAGCCATGAGCCACTAAGCTTTCGATGATCGGCTTGTTTTCTGCAAAATCCCAAACAAAAAAACGATTTTTTCCAGAATGTCGGGCAAAATCAATCAAAATAGTGTGATCTAAGTCAAAGCCATTTTCTACTGCATATTCATAAGCTTCTTTGGCTCTATTCTCTAATGAAATTTTCGATTGCTCAGGTTTAAGATTATCTGGTGAATCATGACCTTTTTCAAAATATTTAGTAATTAGCCATAGGCGATCTTGGTAATGAAATAATGCTCCGATACCAAATGTAATCACTAATACTAAAATGCAATAGCTTAGCCATTTAAATAATTTTTTCATGATGAATGGCTAGCAGATAGCATTTCTCTTGCATGATTGAATGTCGCTTCTGTTAATTTAACACCGCCGAGCATTCGTGCAATTTCTTGTACGCGCTCTTCATCAGATAATTTCTTAATTTGAGTTTCTGTGTGATTTTCAGTTTTGGCTTTCATTACAGCAAAATGATGATGTCCAAAACTTGCCACTTGCGGCAAATGTGTTACGCAGAATACTTGTCTACCATCGCTAAGCTCTTGTAAATGTTTACCAATCATTTCAGCAACTGCACCACCCACACCAGTATCAACTTCATCAAATATTAATGTCGGTAGGGAAGATTTCATGCTTAAAATAACAGAAATGGCTAAGCTAATTCGTGCCAATTCACCGCCCGATGCGACTTTGCCTAAAGGATAAAATGGCATGCCCGGATTTGAACGAACATAGAATTCTACATTTTCTTGTCCATAGGGATTAAAACCTGTTTCAGGATTTAAACGAATATCAAAAGCACCACCAGTCATAGATAAGCCTTGCATGGCTTTTGTAATTTGTTCATTCAGTAATATGATTGATTTTTTGCGTTTTTGAGTTACTTTATCAGCAATTTTTTGCCATTCAGCTTGATACTCTTTTAATTCATTTTCAAGATCTTCAATGGCATCATCGGATAAAAACTGTGATGAAATCTCATTTTCAATCTCTTTTTGTTTATTTAATAGCTCTTCAGGTTCTACCCGATGTTTTCTAGCCAAATCATTCAATTCACGCATGCGGTTTTCTAATTGAATTAAGGCTTGTTCATCAATTTCTGCATTGTCCATACGATTTAAATCATTAGAAACTTCTGAACATAAAATTTCTGCTTCGTTGATCATATTTGCATAATTGATAAATTTATCGTCGAGTTTTGCAAGTATATTCAGTTGATGAGCAATCTTGTTTAATAAGATTAAAACGCCACGATCATCATTGAGGTAAGAAAGTGATTTTTGAATGCCTTCTTGGAATTCTTCTGCATGGCTTGCTTCATTGTGTTGCTCAACGATACTTTCCCACTCACCTTGTTTTGGGGCAATGTTTTTAAATTCTTGCAGTTGGAAATTTAAAAAATCAATACGATCACGCATTGAATCATCTTGATTTTTAAGTTGATCGAGTTGTTCTATGCGTTTACGAATTTCTTTCGATAAAGCATGCAATTTGCCGAGCTCTTCATAAGTATCCGCATATTGATCCAACAATTCACGTTGATGACCTTCTTTGACTAAAGATTGGTGCGCATGCTGACCATGAATATCAATTAAGAGTTCACCTAAGCTTTTAAGTGCATGCAATGGCATAGATTGCCCATTGATGTAATTTTTAGATCGCCCTTCTTTATTGATGACGCGACGAATAATACATTCTCCATCATTTGATTCAATCAGCTGTTCTTGCAACCATGTTTTTGCTTTAGGGATGTTAGAAATATCAAAATGTGCAATTAAATTGCATTGAGTTTTATCATGGCTGATTAATCTTTGGTCTACTTTTCCACCTAAAATATAGCCTAATGCATCGACTGTAATTGATTTACCTGCGCCTGTTTCACCACTAATGACTGATAATCCTTGATCGAACTCTAAGGATAAATTTTCAATAATTGCTAAGTTTTCAATCGTTAATTCAACTAGCATATAAGTATACCTTTGCAAGAACAGTTAAACGCGCACATTGTACCCAATTATTGATCAATTTGACTATAAATAATAGCGGGTAACTGATCTATCATGATAGTATGCGATAATGGCATAAAACCATAGGGAGAATGGGAAATATGTATAATCTACAAATTGCCTTAGAGCAAATACGTAGTATCGGTGGAGATGTTAAAGCAAATACAATAAAAATAATAGAAACGATTAAAAAATCACAAGAAAAAGGTGCAGAACTAATTGTTTTTCCTGAATTATGTGTTTCAGGCTATGGCGCAGATGATTTTTTTTTAAAAGATCAATTTTTAGAATCATGTAAATCAGCTTTATTGGAAATTGCTAAGTGCACCAACGGCTATGCGGTAACATTGGTGGGTTATCCTGAAAAAACATCTGAGGGTGTTTATAGCAGTGTTGCGATTATGATGAATGGCAAAATTATTGGTAATCATCGTAAAACAATTATTCCAAATGTTGAGCTATATGCAGAAAATCGTTACTTTATCGCTGGAACTAAGCAAACAGTGATTGATTTTAAAGGAATCAAAATTGGCATTGTGATTTCTGAAGAGTTGTTTTCAGAAGCAGCATTATCTAAGTGTGATTTATTGTGTTGTTGTGCTGCATTTCCTTGGTCTAAAGATTTAAGCATTGAAAGAGAGCAGTACTTACATTCATTAGCGTATGAGAAAAAAATACCAATTATTTATGTCAATAATATAGGTGTTTCCAATAGCCTTATTTTGGAGGGTTATTCATCAATCACCAATGCTGATGGAAATACATTGTTGATATTGCGCCATTTTGAGGAAGATTCTGTCATAACTTCAATGAATCAACTATTAGATTTAGAGCATCCTATCTACAACAAAGTTGATAATTATATTAAGGAGTTATATTGGGCCATTAAGTTTGTGATTAAAGAATTTATTACGACCGCGCCACACAGTAAAGCCTTGATATTAATGGATGGTAGCATCAGTTCTCAGCTAACATTGTACATAGCTTTAAAAGCTTTGGGACCACAAAAAGTTGCAGGCTTATACATTCAATCTCAATTAGATTCACCTAAAACCAAAGAAAAAGTTCAGCAATTTGTCGACAGTTTGGATGTTAAATTATATAGCTGGCAGTTAGAGAATGAGTTGGTACATGGTTTTATTAGTCAAGCTGAGCATTTGGTTGATGAACGTTGGAAAATAGACACATTTGATCGTTTTAAAATTGCAATTTTTGTTGCAGTCGCGGATTTATTAGATGCATGGCCAGTGAGTAGTGTGAATAAAACACAACTTGCACTTGGATTAAAAGGCCAAATTTCAAGCTTTGCATTGACTGAGTTTATGCCTTTGGCTGATGTTTATCATACTAAGATTGTGCAGTTGGCAGAGTATATCAATGAGTCTAATCAAACAAATATTTTTACTCATGATGTCTTAGAAAAAGCGAAAAATACACTCCTAAAAAAACGTTTTATTAATGAAGGCAAAGTGACGAATATTTTTGAAATCGATAAAATATTGAGTTTATATATTGAAAAAAATCAATCTGTTAAGCAGATAGTTAATAGTGGATTAGATAAAAAACTCGTGACAAGTGTAGTTTTGCGATTGCATCAGGAAGAGTGGAATAGAGTGCAAACTGGTTTTAGTCCTAAATTAACCAATCGATCTTTTCAGAATGACTGGATATTTCCATCTCTAGTGGATTGGGAAAATATTGATATGGATACTCTATAAAATTGAGCCAGAGTACTAAAAAAGCCAGTTGATTTAACTGGCTTTTTTAGTTTTACATGAGTGGAGTGATTGATTAATCATCACCTGAGAAAATAGTTAAGATTCTTAATAAGCTAGTGAAAATATTGTATAGAGAAATATAAATATCTAATGCTAAAGAAATATAGCTATCTTCACCGCCACGAGCTGCCATATTAATGCGATAAACAATGATCATTGAAGAGAAAGCAATCACAGCAAATGAAACGATTACAGAGATCATTGGCATTTTTAAGAAGAAGTAATTCAAAATAATTGTACCCATGAGTACAAAGAACAAAATACCTACGTAACGACCTAAAAATGAGTAATCTTTGCTTGCATTGTTACCAACCAATGCTAGACCTAAGAAAATCGCAGTGGTACCAAAAACAGCAGTGCTGATTAGATTCATGCCATTGCTCATGCTGCTAACCATCGCTAATAATGGTTGTAACATTAAGCCCATACCAAAGGTAAAGACAAACATTAAAACTAATCCAGTACTGTTTCTACGATTTTTTTCGATCATAAAGATCAAACCATAAAATACAGCCATTACGCCAATAAAGTATATAATTGGGCTATTCATTGCGATGCTTTGTAATAAACCACCACTTAAAAAGCCAACCCATACACCAATTGCTGTTGGAATTAAAGATAAGCCCACTAGCGCATAAGCTTGTCTAATGATTTTGTTTGCAGCTAAAGCACTGCCTTGGCTTTGCGCTAAGTTTCCATCTTGACCATAATAAGAGTTCATAGAACCTCCGTTGAAGTGATAAAAAATTTCTGATTAAAAGTATAACGAATTTTACAGTGAAACTGTAGAAAATCGTATTAATCTAATATTTAGATTATTTATTCTATTTTAATAATGATTTTAAAGTATTTAGGATTAAATGAATATCTGATGTACGAGATAATCTATGCTCACCATCTTCTATTGCGATTAACTGAGTGTTTCTAAAATGCTGTGATGCTTTTAAACCTAAGTTAAAAGGGATGTCTTTATCTTGTTTGCCATGAATGATGGTAACAGGAACATCAATGGTGGCTGGACGATTAAACAATCGATGCCGATTAGCATCTTCGATGAATTGTTGATAAAAAGTTAGTGATTCTAAGTCATATTCAGAGGGGATTTCAATTTTCCCTTCTTGGCTCAGTGCTTTTAAAAATTGTTGAGGTAAAGCTTTCAGTAGAATTTCATGCGTAAAATCAATGGCTGGAGCTAAAAGTAAAAGTGCCTTTGGGGAAGGTAAATGGCAATCTGCCAACACTTCGGTCAATCTCAATGATAGCCATGCACCCATTGAAGAGCCGATAATAATAGTTGGACGACTCTTTATTTGTTGATAAACAGCTAGAGCTTCATCTAACCAGTCAGAAAAATTAGCTATTGAGAAATCACCACTACTTTTTCCTAATCCTGAATAGTCAAAGCGTATCATCTCAATTTGATGTTCACTTGCATATTCTGCAATGGCATTTGCTTTTGTACTATCCATCACTGAACAATAACCACTGAGCCATAAAATAGAGCAGTGGCTATTATCTGGAACATCGTGACAATAAGCGATCGTTCGCTGATTATCACGATTATTGACTGATATATATTTTATAGACATTGTAACTCTGCAATCCAACGTTGCATTAGCGTAGATGCAGAAATCTCTTCACAAAATTGTGCATTAACACCTGCATACATTGCTCTAAATTTTTCAGGTTGTTCTTTGCCCAATAATTCTTTAATCATATAACCTTGCGCAGGAAATGGCAGAGTTGGTAAATCATTATTTTCTAATTCTTTAAGGCCTTCTGAGTTCAGTGCACGAGCACAAGCACCACTTAAAGACAGTGTGAATGAGCTATCTAATTCATTACTGCTCATGAGTGCTTTACGATGATCATCGGTTGTATTTGCTTCGTGTGTGGTTAGAAAAGCTGTACCTACGAGGATGGCTGAAGCACCTAAGCAAAATGCAGCGCCCATTGATTTAGCATCACAGTAACCACCTGCTGAAATAACAGGAACTTGTAATTCGCGTAAGCCTTGCTGCAATAAAGTAAATGATGATTGAGCAACTCTCATAGGATTACCAATGAACGTTGCTCTATGTCCACCAGCTTCGCTACCTTGCAAAATAATTGCATCGGCACCTTTTTCTTGCCATAAATAAGCTTCTAATAAATGTGTTGAGTTGCCAATGATTAAAATATCATGCTCACGTAAGCGTTCAATAATTTCATCACTTGGTGTGCCAAAGGTAAAGCTTATTATTTTAACTTTTTCTTCAATGACGACATTAACCATTGACTCTAGGTTGCTCAGTGCCCAGGCTTCTTGGTTATAGAGCGTGCTTGCCTCATTAATTTTAATTTCAGGATTAAGATCAGCTGCTTTAATGATGAATTCTTCCATTTGGTCACGGCTGACAGGCTTTGCATTAGGAACAAAGAGATTCACCATAAATGGACGATTGGTGAAAGATCTTACTGTTTGGATTTGTTCTCTTAATTGTTCAGGTTTAAAATAACCCGCTGCAATTGAACCTAAGCCACCAGAATTTGATACAGCAGCCGTTAACTCCGCAGAAACATAACCACCAGCCATAGGCGCTTGAATGATTGGGTAGTCTATGCCGAGTAAACTAGATAAATGCTTAGGGATAATCATTTAGTGTTCCTTTAATTTAAATAACTTTTGAACATTAGCTGTTGTTGCTTGTGCGATTGATTGTAGCGAATCCTCTTTCAGGGTTGCAATAGCTTTAGCAATTTCTAAGAGATCTCGAGGATAATGAGTAGCTGCATTACTATAAGCACCTCGCTGAAAAGGTGCATCTGTTTCTAGCAATATATTGTCTAATGATAAATAACGAATGAGAGAATGGAGTTTATTGGCTCTTGGAAAAGTACAATTACCACCAAAACCTAGAAAGAAATTGTGTTTGATTGCAACTTCAGCTTGTTGGATACTGCCAGAAAAGCTGTGTAATACACCCTTTAGGTTCGGATGTTTACGAATTTCTTTTAGGACTAAGTCAACCGTTTTCCGCGTATGAACAATTAATGGAAGATCTAGTTCTAAGGCTAATTTAATTTGTGCTTTAAAAAAATATAATTGACGATCCATATTTGGTTCAGGAATCATAGCATCTAGGCCACATTCACCTATTGCAACGGAGGGGAGAGTTTGCAATGTATGTTTTAACATGGCTAAGTCATGCTCTGTGTGGTTTTGAATAAAGTATGGATGAAGTCCATAAGCAGCGTAGGTTTGGGGGTAATTCTGTGTAATTTGGTGAATGGCACCAAATTCCTCGGAGATAGTAGCAGGAATAATCCAACCTACAATATTATTATGCTGGGCATTGAGTAAATGTTGATCTAAGTCATGAAATAGCCTTGGATCATTCAAATGTATGTGAGAATCAAAGAACTTTATTGTTGTATTCTGCATTTTCAATATGGTGTCTAGGTATTTGTGTTGTGTTATGAATATCCCATATTACCTTTTTGATAAACTTCTTTTGTCGTAACGGACATTCATAGCGTGTACATATTTCGCAAGACTCTGGGATACAATCATCAATGTGTACAAATAATTCAACAGGCTCATCAAAATATTCGTTAGTTACTGCGCGTAATTTTTCATACTCTTTATGTGCTTCTCTTGTGTTAAAAAACCATGGAACAGTTAAATGGCAATCTAAGTGTAGATTGCTACCATACTTTATAAAACGAATATTGTGAATATCTATCCAGTTTTCAGCTCTGTGTTTATTTAAGACTTTTAGATATTCTTCTAATAGTTCTTCGTCAGCTTCATCCATAATGCCTGCAATGGCTTCTCGGATAATTTTATATCCTGTATATGCTATAAAAATGCTGAAAAATATTGCGATAAGGCTATCTAGCCACAGCCAATCTGTCAATAGGACAAGCCCTAGGCCAATAATTAAAGCGATAGATGAATAGCCATCTGTCATTAAATGCTTACCGCCAGCAATTAAAGGGAGGGATTTCTGTTCTTTTCCTTTTCTTACAGTGATATAGCCTAGTATGAAATTGATCACACCAGCCAATGAAACTAAAATTATCCCGTATCCCAATTGATGCACAGTATGTTGATTGCTGATGAGCTGTGTCATGGCTTCATACAAAATATAAATGCCAGCAAGTGCAATGAGTGTTCCTTCGATGCCTGCTGCTAAAAACTCTACTTTACCATGACCATAAGGATGGTTTTTGTCTTTTGGTAAATAAGAAACATATAAGCTATATAGGGTAAATCCACCTGCAACAACATTTACAATACTTTCTAAGGCATCTGTTAAAATTGCCACAGAGCCAGTGATCCACCAAGCAATAAATTTGATGGCCAATAATAACGTACTAACAATTAATACAATTTTTTGCAGTTTAATAATTGATTTTGCATTATCAGTCATTTCTATTGTGGATCACCCTATATATTAATTGGTTAAATCAAAGAAGATGCTTGAACATCAGCATGATAAGAAGAGCGAACCATCGGGCCGGAAGCTACTTCTTTAAAGCCCATTTTTAAACCTTCTTCTTTATACATTTCAAAAGTTTCTGGCGTTACATAACGCAAAACAGGCAAGTGATGTGGACTCGGTTGTAAATATTGACCAATTGTTAGCATATCGACATTATGTGCACGTAAATCACGCATAACTTCTAAGATTTCTTCATCTGTTTCACCCAAGCCAACCATTAAACCTGACTTGGTCGGTACATTTGGACATTTTTCTTTGAAATTTTTCAATAAATCTAATGAGTATTGGTAGTCTGCACCAGGACGAGCCGCTTTATATAGACGTGGTGCAGTTTCCATATTGTGGTTGAAAACATCTGGTGGATTTTTAGCTAAAATTTCTATTGCAATGTCCATTCTGCCACGAAAATCTGGTGTTAAAATCTCAATTTTAAGGTCAGGATTTGTTCCGCGAGCTGCTGTAATACAATCTGAAAAGTGTTGAGCGCCACCATCACGAAGATCATCACGATCAACTGAAGTAATGACAACATAACGTAAGCTCATGGCAGAAACAGTTTCTGCTAAATTTTTAGGCTCCTCAGGATCTAATGGGTTAGGGCGGCCATGACCAACATCACAGAAAGGGCAACGGCGAGTACAAATGGCACCCATAATCATGAATGTCGCAGTGCCTTTACCAAAACATTCACCTAAGTTAGGACAGGCTGCTTCTTCACAAACGGTGGCTAATTTTGCACCACGCAAAATTTCTTTCAGCTCCATTACTCTTTGACCACCAGAATATTTAGCACGAATCCAAGATGGTTTTTTTAAGCGGGTTTCATCTGTTGTTGGTTCGATTTTAACTGGAATACGAGCAACTTTATCAGCGCCTCTTAATTTTTCACCTTGTACTGGTCTTTGGCTAGTGGTCATGTGTTCTCCTTGATGAATGTTCAACAAGTTCTTTAAAACTTGTTTGGAAATACTCTATAAAAGTTGATTTGATTAAGTCTATATCAAAATTTTCATTTAAATCGCTGACATTAACCATTTTTAATCCTTGATAACCACAAGGATTAATGTATGAAAATGGTGTTAAATCCATATCTACATTTAAAGATAAGCCATGATAACAGCAACCCTTGCGAACTCTTAGACCCAATGACGATATTTTTTTCTCTTCATCGTTATGAATGACATAAATTCCAGGAGCATCGGGCTTAGCATAGCTTTTAATGTCTAAATCAGCCAATACTTTAATCGTAGTATTTTCTAATAAGCTGACCAAGGGGCGTGGTGATAATTTATATTTTTTAATATTTAATAATGGGTAAAAGATCAACTGCTTTGGTCCATGATAAGTGACTTGTCCACCACGATCAGTAGCCACAATTGGAATATTGCTCAACTGTAAAATGTGTTCTTCTTTGCCTGCTAATCCTTGTGTGAATACAGAATTATGTTCAGTGATCCAAAATTCATTATCAGTATCAAAAGAGCGCTCATCGGTGAAGTCACGCATTGCATGATAAATATCGATATATTCAGTCAAACCTAAGTCTTTAATGATCATGCCGTTTTTTCCTTGAATTGGCATTCATTATAAACAAGGCAAGCAGCACATTTTGGTGAACGAGCAACACAAATATAACGGCCGAGCAAAATTAACCAATGATGGGCATCTAGCATGAACTCTTTTGGAATACGCTTGACTAGCTCTTGTTCAACTGCCAATACATCTTTTCCTGGCGCTAATCCTGTGCGGTTTGATACTCTGAAAATATGTGTATCTACTGCCATTGTTGGCTGTTTAAATGCGGTATTTAAAATAACATTGGCAGTTTTACGACCAACACCCGGTAATGATTCTAAATCGGCACGATTTTCAGGAATTACACTGTTGAATTTTTCCACAAGAATTTGGCAAGTTTTATAAAGATTCTCTGCTTTAGTATTAAATAAACCAATTGTTTTAATGTAGTTTTTTATGCCATCTATGCCAAGGGCAGCGATTGCTTCAGGCGTATTTGCAACTTTAAACATAGGAACAGTCGCTTTATTAACGCCTTTATCTGTTGCTTGTGCAGATAATAAAACTGCAACCAATAGTTCAAATGGTGAGTTATAAATTAGTTCAGTTGTTGGATGAGGATTGTCATCACGTAAGATTGTAAAAAAAGAACGAATCTCTTCTTTATTCATTTTACGTTGATACAACTTGGACATATTTAATCTCTCTCTTGATGTTTAGCTTGAGTTTTGGATTTTGCCATAGCGATGAGAGATAACATATCAGCATCACTAGAACGATTGGCCAATACTTTTTCTTGGGGTGGTAAGGTTTTAGTGATAGTTGTACGATTTGCATAGCGTTTTTGTCTTGCTTGATAACGTGCGCGAGTTTTCTCTGCACGCGCTTTTTGCAGATCGGATAGGCCAACTTCAGGAAAATGTTCTTCTTCACTAGGTTTGATATAAATACAATCTAGCGGGCAAGGTGCGATGCATAAATCGCAACCTGTACATTCAGATTGAATTACAGTATGCATTTTCTTTTTAGTTCCAACAATCGCATCAATAGGGCATGCTTGGATACATTTTGTACAGCCGATGCAAAGCGTTTCATCAATATAAACTGTATGTAATGGCTGAGTAATGCCACAAGTTGGATCAATGTCGGCTTCAGGTTGATTTAACAATGCCGCCAAAGAGCGCATCACAGGTAATCCACCAGGTGGACATCTATTAATATTAGATTCGCCTTTGCTGAGCGATTCAGCATAGGGAAGGCAGCCTTTAAAGCCACATTGCTCACACTGTGTTTGTGGGAGCAATTGATCTATTTTTTCTACTAAGTTCATTTTAATAACACAAGATTCCCATTAAACGACCTTCTTCATCATGTATTCTTTCATTGCCTCTACATGGTTCAGGTAAGCGTTTACCGACAGGATAGAATTTGTTTGAACTTGGCAAATTTGCATCTGTTATAGGTGTAATTGTAGTAACTTGATTTGTTTTAGGATTCACTGAACAATTTAACAAAGATGCATTTTTAGTTGCTACGGTCAATGTTGTTGCTTCTGGTTGCGCATCAATATTTGCAATGGATTGAATGTCTTTGTTTGCAATAATACAACTTCTAAGTGCTGCTTTATGTGCTGGGATAATAGTTGTCCAATTTTGGCTGGCTTGTGTTACAGGAACAGATGTTGCAACATCTGTTGAATGGGTTGTTGCACAAGCAGATAAAATTGCAACGATAGGAAGCAATAATGCGATTTTTTTCATATGACACCTCAAATAAAATTAATTGGTACGTTTGGCTTCGTTGGCTTGGGCTTCAATATGGGCTTTGAGTGCTTCATAGCCACCAATGTTTTGAGCTTTATAATATCCCTTGCTATGTAAAAGCTGTGCCGCAATTGCAGAGCGCACACCAGATTTACAGTATAGATATATATCGGATTCTTTATCAGTGGTGATATTGTCAATTTCTTGAAGGATTTCACGATAATCTATATGGATTGCATTGTCTAAATGACCCATATTGAACTCTTCAGTCGTTCTTACATCAATTAAATAGAGCATAATATTTAAAATTTATTCACAAACTTCGGTTGGAGGGGGTGCATCGCACTTCGTGCAGATATTGTTGTGGGTTATGTCAGCATAGTTTTCACATAATCCCCATTCTCCTTTTGGTAAAGAAATTGATTCACCAATCGTGGGTTTACCGCTTTCACAAGTCCAAATTTGATAACATACGGGATATTCTTTGATCGCAGGACCATTTTTGACCCAGCGACCGACAATATTATTGTTCTCTGTTTCAGCAACCTGCTCAGTCAGTTCTAATTGAGCCTGTGCATATGCAAAGAAAACAATATTCATTAGTAAAAACACTAAGCTTTTTGACAATTTAGACATCATCAAAAAAATCCCTATATAAAAATATTAGGGAGGCATTGTACTTTAAAAATGCCTCTTTGACATTCTTTTGATGTAAAATCTCATCATTATCAATTACAAAAATATAAGGTATTTATGAGCTTGCTCTCTAATCGACAAATTATTACATGGTTGTGCATTGTATTTTTCTGTTGGCTGGTATTTTTATTAAGATCCGTGCTGACGCCATTCTTAATTGCATTTGGATTGGCTTACATTGGGAATCCTCTTGTTATAAAGCTACAAAAAGGATTTCCTAAGGTCTCTAGAATGTGGGCAGTCACAATAGTTTTTACAGTTTTAGTGCTGATCATGCTGTTATTGTTACTTATTTTTATACCAATGTTAGTGAATCAGCTAATTTTGCTATTGAATAAGATTCCTCATATTTTGAGCTGGATGCAAGAAAATGTGTTTAAGTATTTTAGTAAAGACTTATCTCCAGAGTTTATGACATTGAATTTATCGAGTGTTCAAGAAGCACTGTCCACTTATGGTGGCGTCATCAGTGAAACATTAAAGAAAATTATTAGCTCTGTAACATCTTCTACTTTAGCCATCATCGGTTTTGTAACAGGGCTGTTTTTGATTCCGATGTTAACGTTTTACTTTATGCGTGATTGGGAGTTGATTAATTTACGTTTGATGAATTTAATACCTTTATCAATTCGTGATCGAGTGATTAAATTTTTAACAGAAGCCAATGAAATGTTGGGTAGTTTTATGCGTGGCCAATTATCAGTCATGTTTGCGTTGGCATTAGTTTATGGTTTTGGCCTTACATTAGTTAATTTAGAGTTTGGTTTATTGATTGGTTTAATTGCAGGCTTAATCAGCTTTATTCCATATTTAGGCGCATCTACCGGTATTATCGTCAGTTTAACGATGGCATGGTTTCAAACACATGATTATAAATTGCTTATTTTAGTTGGGATTGTGTTCACAGTTGGGCAATTATTAGAAAGTTTTGTGTTAACACCAAAGTTAGTGGGTGATAAATTAGGAATGCATCCTGTTGCAGTAATTTTTGCATTAATGGCAGGAGGTACGCTATTTGGATTCTTCGGTATCTTATTAGCATTGCCTGTATGTGCTGTTTTGATGGTAGGTTTACGAGATATTTATGGCGTTTATACTCGAAGTCAATTTTATGTAGGTAATAAAGAGTAGCTTTAACAATCATTGTTGTAATGTTCTTGTCGTAAGCGGCCATATATATTTAAAGTTAATTTATGGCCGTTTAAGTATTGATTGCAAATAATGAAATATCCATTTGCTAAACCAGTGCCTAATCCTCGACCAAATTTTCTTCCAGCATTGAATTGAATGCCACGTTCGATATTTCTACTGCTGGTTATTTGAATGCTTGGATGCAACGGTTCGCGAGTTTTTAAAATGTTGTCGTGCTGTGGCTTAAAAGAATTGGCAGAATCTATAAATATAATCCAGCCTTTATGCCATTCATGTGAACTGTCAGTAATACAGCTCATTTGATCTATAGAAATACACATAGAAACACGTTGCTTGATTTGATTGGATTTAGTTTTTGCAAACCTTAGATCTTTTTCCAGTAATAAAATTGCAGATTTTAATCTGTAGTTCGCAAGAGTATTTGAAAATGTTGGTATGGCAAGAGATAGGCTAATGCACAGGATGAATAAGACGATGATGATTTCAAACAAAGATATGCCTTTATTCATCATCATCTCATTTTTTATTCGGGTAAATGATCGTCGTTTTGTTCAACGGCATCATCAAATGTTAATTGCTCTTGAAATAGTTCCAATGTTTTAGGACCAATTCCCGGGACTGCAATTAAGTCATTTGCTTCGCTGAAAGGACCATTTTCTGTGCGATACTTAACAATCGCTTCAGCTTTTACCGCACCTATTCCTTTAAGTTCATTGCTCATCGCCTCTGCATCAGCAGTGTTAATATTTAAAGCAAGGGCTAGTGATGAGATGCTTGAAAGACCCAGTACAACAAGTGTTTTTAAAATCATTTGCATAATGTATAACCTCTTGTATCGTTTAAGGAAGTTATATATTTAGCATCAATGAAAAGATGTGTTAATTTAAATGTTAAATTATGTTAAGGATATATCGAGAAGTCATATTTTTTCTCGACTGTTCCATCGATTGTATAAACAATTACTTGCTCAATATTACCAGCAAAAGATTTTGTTACATGACGAATAGATTGATTTGCAGCCATTAAATATTCATCAGAGTTTGCTAGAAAAAAGTCTAAAGCGTCTTTAGAATTTTGAATTTTCTTATCATCCAGTGCTTGAATAAAATTTTCCAATAGTTCTATACGTATTAATTGTGTTGTTAGATCATTCGCATTGCTGATTTTCTCAGTCACTTTAGTTGCAAGATTATTGCCTTGGACGTCAACTGCATCGATTTGCACAATTGAATTTGCTTTATCAGCATCCAGCTCAATAATCACATCACTTTTAAATGATGGGAGAAGTGTCATCTCATTTTTTTGTGGGTGTTCACGACTTAAAATAGTTTTAGGATTTTTTTCAACAGGCAAAATATAGCTCATAGACAGATTAATTTTTAAAATTGATGATCCTTCTGTGGCCACTGAAATAGATTGTTCATCAAGTTTTGATGAAATTATTTGGTCAAATTGCAATAATTTACCCGATGAAAGTAATACAGAGTTTACAGTTACAACAGGTATTGCTGTGTTGTAATTGTCTAATAGATTTTTAATTCTATTAGACATATTGGGGAATGTGAAAATTAAATCTGTATTTGTGCCTCTAACAATTTTTGTAAGTTTGATATCTTTTGCATATTGAATGAAAGTTTCTTCCCATTCAGCAGCGGGCATTAAAGTAAACGCAGTTGTATAAATTGGCGTTTTAATTTGTTCTTCTGGCTGATTTTTCTGAAAGTCTGCAATTTGTTTATTTCTTTCGTATTGAAGTTTTAAAACATTTAGCTCTTTTTCATAGATTTCACGAATATTTTTCAGATTTTCATATTGAAGGCGTAATGTTAGAATTTTTTTGAGTTCTTCTCTTTGCGCTTCCAAGGTATCCGACCAGCTAAATTGCTGGCTTAGAATAATGCTTAAAAATAATATCAGGAGTTTGTTTTTCATAAACATAAAAGTGCTCAATCAGAAGTTTTATCAGATTTAACAGTATAGATATCTTATTTTTAAAATAAAAGACTTATTCAGTTTCTCTTTTTTCTCTTTGCTCTTTATGGTGAGAATACAAAGTGAATAAAAAAGTTATCGTCGCAACGATTCCGATAATAATCGTTGAGAGGGCATTAATATTTGGACTGATCCCTAGCCTTGCTTTTGAATAGATCCAAAGCGGTAGTGTGGTTGCGCCAGGGCCAGTTGTGAAAGTTGCAATGATAAGGTCATCTAAAGAGAGTGTAAAAGAGAGTAACCAACCCGAAATAACACCAGGCATAATCATCGGTAAAGTGATGTAGATGAATGTTTTAAAGCGATCAGCACCTAAATCCATTGCAGCTTCTTCAATGTGTCGATCAAAGCCGATTAAGCGTGATTGTACGACAACCGTAACATAGCACATAGTAAAGGTTATGTGGGCTAGTAAAATTGTGAAAAAACCTTTGCTCAGATTCATTGCTAAAAAGGCCAAAGCCAGCGATGTGCCCATAATGATTTCAGGCATTACCATAGGTGCATAAGTGATGCTAGAAAACAACATTTTACCTTTAAAATGTTTGAATTTTACCAATGCAAAAGCTGTCATTGTTCCTAAGATCACAGAAAATGTCGATGTAAAAACAGCTAGCCATAAAGTGATTTTTGCAGCTTCCCATAGCCCTTTAGTTTTAAAAAGCTCGGGGTACCATTTGAATGAAAAACCACTCCAAACAGTGACTAATTTTGATTCGTTAAAGCTATAAATGACCAAAACCAACATGGGAATATACAAAAATGCAAAACCAATGATTAAGGAGATTTTATTAAAACGTGTTAAAGCTTGTCTCATTGCTACTCCTTATTCAAATTGTTTTTGTTGAATGCGTTGGAAAAGATAGATCGGAATCAGTACGAGTAGTAATAATGACACTGAAATTGCTGATACTAGCGGTAGATCCATGCCCTGTAGGTATGTATCATAAAGCACTTTGCCAATCATCAGTACATCTGACCCACCCAGTAAGTCTGGAATAACAAATTCTCCCATCGCTGGTATAAATACCAAGAAACAACCTGCTAAAATACCAGGCAGTGCAATTCTTGCGGTAATCACCCAAAAAGTTTTGATCGGAGAGCAACCTAAGTCAAGTGCGGCTTCTACTAAAGTATGGTCCATTTTATCGAGTGTTGCATATATTGGTAGTACCATAAATGGTAAATAACAGTAAATGATGCCAATATAAACAGCAAACTCTGTTCCGAGCAGTTGCAATTGTACAGGAGAAGCTGGATCAATTAATCCGATGCCTTGTCCTATGAGATTAATAAAATTATTGAGCACGCCTGATGGTGATAGGATTGTCATCCATGCATAAATACGGATTAAGAAAGAAGTCCAAAATGGCAAAATCACCATCATTAATCCAAATAAGCGCCATTTTTTGGGGAGGCGAGAAAGTGCAAGGGCAATGGGAAAGCCAATTAAAAAAGTCAAAAATGTTGAAAGTGCCGCTATTTTTAAACTGCTCAAATAGGCAGCTATATATATGTCATCTTCCCAAAGCGTGATGTAGTTTTGAAAATTTAATTTGATTTCTAATATTCCATCACCTGCCCAACTCAATAGAGAAGAGTAGGGAGGGGAAGCTATTTCTGCTTCTGTAAAGCTGATGCGTAAAATAATTAAAAATGGAATGATGAAAAATATGAATAGCCATAAATATGGCACGCCAATAATTATTTTAGAGCTATTAAATATTTTTAAAAAATTACGATATAACCAAAAACGTAATAAATTACGGTGAATAAAATTTAAGCGCGACATTAATTCTGCTGCGCGCCCAGACATTGCTCCCAACTCTTGTTGACGATTTTTCATGGTGGCTTCCTTTGATTATTGTTATTTCATTTAAGAAATTAAAACAACAGCAGAGTCAGCATCAAAGCTGATGTAAACACGGTCTTCGTAATTAATCGGCAATTCGACAGCACGCTTATGATTCATTTGCGCAACTGTTACCATTTTGCCATTATCCATTTTTACGTGGTAAATCGACATATCACCTAAATATCCAATATCCCAAACTTCACCCATCATGCAGTTATTGCTTGTGTTTTCTGGTGGTGTTAAGGATATGTCTAGTTTTTCAGGACGTATTGCTAGCCAAGCTTGTGCACCCACAACTGCGCCGACACCTTGATTACAAATCAATGGCGCTTCAACCTCAAAGCTACTAATGGTTGTATGAACGGGTGAGATATCGGAAATAACGCCTTCGAAAATATTAACATCGCCAACAAATTCAGCAACATACAGTGAGTTGGGATATTCGTAAATTTCAGTAGGTGTTGCTATTTGCACTAATTCACCACTGTCCATAACAGCAATGCGACTTGAAACTGTCATCGCCTCTTCTTGATCATGGGTTACGATGACAAAGGTGATGCCAAGCTCTTCTTGAATAGTCATTAATTCAAACTGTGTTTGTTCGCGAAGTCTTTTGTCTAAAGCACCCAATGGTTCATCCAAAAGGAGTAATTTCGGTTTTTTAACAATACTTCTTGCCAATGCGACACGTTGGCGCTGACCACCAGATAATTGATGTGGTTTTCGTTTTGCAAACTTACCCATTTGAACAAGTTCAAGCATTTGATCAACACGCTTTTTTATTTCAGGCTTTGGAACCTTTTCCTGCTTTAAGCCAAATGCAATATTATCTTCCACTGTCATATGAGGAAACAAAGCATAGCTTTGGAACATCATATTAATCGGGCGTTCATAGGGAGGGATCAGGGAAATATCTTCACCATCCAATAAAATTTTGCCTGATGTTGGTGTTTCAAAGCCGGCTAACATTCTAAGTAGTGTTGACTTTCCGCAACCTGAAGGGCCTAATAGCGAAAAAAATTCACCTTTATAAACATCAAGCGATACATTATTCACTGCAATGTATTCATCAAATACTTTGACTAAGTCGATGATTTCAATATAGGGTACAGAGCTTGGGTCGCGCCATGGCTCATAGGATTTTTTGGATAGGATAGTTGACATCACAGCTCCTTAATTCAAAACGGTTAGGTGAAAAATCAAGGCGATTGGTTGCAATCTTTTTGTCCAGAAGAATCTTGAATGCTGCCGCTCGTCGAGTGGTAATATTTATGTTAAATATAAAAGCAGTGTATTGTATAGTGATTCGCAAAAACATCAAGCTCTAAAGGCTTGAAGTTTTTAGGATTTGAAGATAGCTTTCAGCTCGTCTTTGAGAGAGTAGATTATTTTCAATTGCATACTCTACCGCACAGCCAGGGTCTTGCAAATGATTGCAATTACTGAATTTACAACGTCTTGTGTATTGTGTGACATCTGGAAAGCCATTATGAATGGATTCTATTGATAAATGATCGACATTAAAGCTTCTAACACCTGGAGAGTCAATCAATGCTCCTTGATTATCATTTAGGTAGTACAAGGTTGTTGCAGATGTCGTGTGATTACCAAGACCTGTTGTTGCGCTAATGCGCTGTGTTTGTAATGAAAGCTCAGGGATCATTTTATTGGTTAATGATGATTTTCCAACGCCAGATTGGCCAACGAAAATCGAGGTGTTATCTGTCAATGCATTATGAAGTAAAGCCAATGATTCTTCATTGTTTTTTGAGGTTAAAATAATTTTAATATCAGGAAAAGCAAGTTGATATTCTTCTAAGAATGAAAAATCACTACTTTCATCGATCATATCTGCTTTATTAACAATGATACCCATTGGAATATTAAATTCACGAATGGCAATTAGATATCTATCAATTAATGAAGGGCTTGGCTCTGGTTTTGGTGCAATAACAATAAAAATTTGGTCTAAATTGGCAGCAATTAATTTTTTGCGTTGACCATATGAAACTCGCGCGAGTTCATTTTTTCGTTGAATCAGTTGTAGGACTACAGGAATATCATTTTCAAATGTGAAGTAGACATAGTCGCCACATACTATTGTTTCAAGGTTTTGGCGGATATTGGCTTTGTATATTTGTTGTTGTTCATCTATGACCATCAAATGAGGGCCATGTTGAGTGATGACTCTCCCTTTAAAGAGAGAGTCTGGATCTAAACTTTTAAGCGCATCAATTTGCTCAACTTTTTTGTTAGAAATACGTTCATGCTGTTTTTTAGTTAATCGACGCGCCATCTGTGATTATCGCTCAAGTAGTTCTAACTTGTTTGGCTTGCCATCCCAATCTTTAGCATCGTCCGCAGGCGGTTTCATTTGAGTAATCACAGGCCAAGTGCGAGAAAGCTCTGCATTTAAATCTAAGAAATGCATTTGGTCTGCAGCTAAATCATCTTCTGAAACAATTGCATTCGCAGGACATTCAGGTTCGCACAAAGTACAGTCGATGCATTCATCTGGATCAATGACAAGAAAATTAGGACCTTCATGGAAGCAGTCAACGGGACATACTTCAACACAGTCAGTGTATTTGCATTTAATGCAATTTTCGGTAACAACAAAAGTCATAATAGCCTCAAAAAATTAATTAACAGTAATTTTAGCAAAACGGCGTTTACCGACTTGGAAAACAGCAGTTGTGCCTTTGGCAATTTTTAATCCGCGATCAGAAATTTTTTCTTGATCAATTCGTACAGCACCACCATCAATTGAGCGGTTACCTTCTGACACAGAGCTAACCAAGCCAGCTTCTTTCAGTAGGGCGCCGATTTGAATTTCACCTTCTGGTGCAATAACGGTAATTTCTTCGATATTTTCAGGTAAGTTGCCTTTTTGGAAGCGTTCGATAAAATCGCGGTGCGCAGCTTCATAGTCAGCTTCAGAATGGAATCTTGAGATGATTTCTTTGCACAGCAAGAATTTGATGTCTCTAGGATTCATGCCTTCATCAATAGCTTTTTTGTAGCCTTCAATCACTGATGTAGGTTCAAAGCTTAATAGATCAAAGTAACGCCACATTAAGGTATCTGATATAGACATTAGCTTGCCAAATTGTTCAGTCGGAGTGTCATCAACGCCAATGTAGTTGCCCAAAGACTTAGACATTTTATTGACGCCATCTAAACCTTCCAATAATGGCATGGTAATAACGCTTTGAGATGCTTTTCCATATGCTTTTTGAAGATCTCTGCCCACTAATAAGTTGAACTTTTGATCTGTGCCACCTAGTTCAACATCTGTATTTAAACTGACCGAGTCATAACCTTGCATCAGAGGATAGATAAATTCATGTAAAGCAATTGGCTGGTGGCTTTTGTAACGTTTTTCGAAATCGTCACGTTCTAGCATTCTTGCAACAGTATAATGTGATGCTAGTTGTATCATGCCAGCTGTGCCAAGTTCGCCTAACCAAGATGAATTAAATACAACTTTTGTCAGTTCAGGATCAAGAATTTTAAAAATTTGTTCTTGATATGTTTTAGCGTTTTCAATTACTTGTTCGCGAGTTAAAGGTTTGCGTGTGGTATCTTTGCCAGAAGGATCGCCGATCATTCCTGTAAAGTCACCAATTAAAAAATTAACTTCATGACCAAGCATTTGGAAATGCTTCATTTTATTAATTACAACTGTGTGGCCCAAATGCAAATCAGGGGCAGTTGGGTCAAAACCTACTTTAACTCGAAGTGGACGGTTTTCTTTTAACTTTGCAGTTAAACCTTCAATTGAAATAATTTCGTCAGTTCCACGTTCTAACAACGCTAAACTTTCTTCGATAGATGCCATCAAACTCTCCTGATATTATTTAAATTTATCCCAGTCTATATCAATTGCGCTGCCACTTTTTTGTGGTTGCAGACTGGAAGTGTTGTGGTCAACTCGTTGACCAATATGTGTTGGTAAACCTGACATTTTCTCAATGACTGCATCAATTAAACGCGGGTCAGATAATTGTAAGTTAGGATCATTTCTATAAGGCTCTAGCACTTTATAGGCAATTTGTTTTAAGCCATTAGTGTCTAAATTATCTTCTTCTAAAGGAGGATGAACTTCCATTACGAGTTCATTACCTCTCCAACCAACTTTCACAGGCTCATTTAAAAATGTCACTTCAACACCTGTAGGAACAATTCTATAAAGTTCTTCGATATTTTTCGGGAAGAATCTCATGCAGCCATGTGTAACTCTCATGCCAATACCAGTAACATCATTCGTGCCATGTAATAAGTAGCTTGGTAAAGATAATCTTAATACATGATTTCCTAGTGGATTATCAGGACCAGCAGGAACGACTTTAGGCAATAATCCTTTACCCATTTCCAAGTGTTCTTTTCGGATGCTTTCAGGTGGATACCAGGCAGGAGCTTCTTGTTTTTTTGTGATTTTCCAAGAGCCTAATGGTGTTTTCCAGTCCATTCTTCCAACGCCAACTGGATACACATAGACTGCATCTTCATTGGCAGGATAGTAATAAGCGCGCATTTCCGGAATGTTAGCTACAATTCCACTGCGTTTCTTTTTAGGTAAAATATATTCAAATGGCAAAATAATTGGCATTTGTGGCGATGGCGTCCAATAGTTTGAGTCAGGATTTGCCCATTTGAGCTCATCATAACCAGCCTCATATTTTACGCTCAGTTCTACAAAAGATTCACCCGAAACAGGGTAAATCACTTCCGTATAACCAATAACATCTGAGCCATTTTCAGGCGCAGGATATTGCCTCGCAATCGTAGGGCTTAAGAAACCAATTGTAGCTAAAAGACACAACAAAGAAATTTTTTTCATAAGCTTACATTCCAGCTTGAAGTTGCTCGTATTTTGCCATTAACTCATCTTCTGTTTCAGGATTAGCGGCATCTTTAATAATGCACTCAACAGGGCAGACTTCCATACATTGAGGAGTGTCAAAATGTCCAACGCATTCTGTACACAATTTTGGATCAATGATATAGATTTCAGGGCCCATTGAAATTGCTTCGTTTGGACATTCAGGTTCACAAACGTCGCAGTTAATGCATTCATCTGTTATCTCTAAGGACATAACTAATAACCTCTTTCAATTTAAGACAGCTTATATATGAGTTTTGCCATTCATATATGGAATCAATACTTCAGGGATGCGTATAGTACCATCTTCTTCTTGATAATTTTCCATTACTGCAACTAATGTTCTACCAACAGCTAAACCAGAGCCATTTAATGTATGAAGTAATTCGGGTTTATTTGTTTCACTGTTACGAAAACGTGCTTGCATACGGCGTGCTTGGAAGTCTAGACAGTTAGAGCATGAAGAAATTTCTCTATACTTTTCTTGGCCTGGTAACCAAACTTCAATGTCATATGTTTTTGTTGCACCAAAGCCCATATCACCTGTACATAATACTATTGTTCTGTAAGGCAGGCCCAGTTTTTCTAAAACTGTTTCCGCATGGCGAGTCATTAACTCTAATTGATCAAAAGATTGAGAAGGATGTGTTAAGTGTACCATTTCAACTTTTTCAAATTGATGCATACGAATTAGACCGCGAGTATCTTTACCATAGCTACCAGCTTCAGATCTGAAGCAACCACTGTGAGCTACAAATGATAATGGTAGTTCATTTTCTGGAATAATTTCATCGCGAACTAAATTTGTCACAGGAACTTCTGCTGTAGGAATTAAATAGTAATCATGTTCGCCATTTAATTTAAATAAATCTTCTTCAAATTTAGGTAGCTGACCAGTTCCACGAAGACTATCGCTATTAACAA
The DNA here is from genome assembly GCA_947631095.1 of uncultured Wohlfahrtiimonas sp. Classification (GTDB taxonomy): domain Bacteria; phylum Pseudomonadota; class Gammaproteobacteria; order Cardiobacteriales; family Wohlfahrtiimonadaceae; genus Wohlfahrtiimonas. The sequence goes on along the minus strand of CANRJX010000008.1, from coordinate 13,426 downwards.
TCATTGGTACGTTTAATTCTGTGTAGCCATGCTCTTCTGTGTGAAGATCTAGCATGAACTGTGCAAGTGCACGATGTAAGCGAGCAACACCAGCGCGTAATACTGTAAAGCGAGAGCCTGTAATTTTAACGCCAGCTTCTGAATCGATGCCTTTGTTGGTTGCGCCAAGCGCAATGTGGTCTTTGACTTCAAAGTTAAATTGACGTGGAGTTCCCCAACGACGGACTTCTACGTTATCATCTTCGCTTTTTCCAAATGGCACAGATGCATCAGGTAGATTAGGGATCGACAACATAATTTGATTAATATCAGATAAGATGCCATTTAATTCTTTTTCTAAATCTTCTAATTTAGATGCATTGTTTGAGACTTCTTTGAGAATTTCTTCAATGTTTTCGCCTTTTGCTTTCGCTTGGCCGATGCGTTTTGCATTGACGTTACGCAAATTTTGAAGCTCTTGTACTTCGATCTGTAGACCCTTACGACGCTCATCCAATTTGATAAATTGATCTTTATCTAAATCATAACCACGCGTTTGAAGGCGTGTTGCAACATCATCAAGATTGTGACGAAGTAGCTGTATATCTAACATTGAAGGCCTCTTAATATATTACTTAAAATAAAATGTATTGCATTATAACGAATAATATTATGAATAACAAAGCTGAAAATTACGTAGATTTGAAAAGATACAACGCTGTATTAGACTTTGAATGGGGTAGTCGTTTGGTCAGAGTTTTTGACTGTTGTATAAATATCAAATAGGGGAAGAAACGTATGAGAAAAAATATCATCTATTTTTCAATTGCAGTGACAGCATCAGTAGGTTTAGCGAATATTGCCCTAGCGCAATCAAAAAGAGATCAGTTTATTCAGCCAATAGAGGTTGAAGTGATTGAAAATAATGCAAAAGTGGAGTTAGGTAAAAAATTATGGTTTGATCCACGTTTGTCTAAATCAGGTTTTATTTCTTGTAACTCTTGTCATAACTTATCAATGGGAGGAAGTGATAACTTAAAAACCTCTATTGGGCATAACTGGCAGGAAGGTCCTATTAACTCACCAACAGTTTTGAACTCTAAATATAATATTGCTCAATTTTGGGATGGTCGCGCGAAAGATTTGAAAGAGCAAGCAGGTGGACCAATTGCGAATCCTAAAGAAATGGGCTTTACACATGAAATGGTAGTAGATGTCGTCGCATCTATTCCAGGTTATGTGAAAGAATTTAAAATGGTTTATGGGGATGGTGAAATCACTATTGATGAAATCACAGATGCAATTGCTGTATTTGAAGAAACATTAGTCACACCAAATTCTCGTTTTGATTTATGGATCAAAGGTGACGATGCAGCATTAACAGAGCAAGAGCTTAAAGGTTATGAGTTGTTTGCCACATCAGGCTGTGTTGCCTGCCATTATGGTACAGCTGTTGGCGGTAGTTCATTTCAAAAAATGGGGTTGATGGAAGAATATATTACCGAAAATCCTGCGCAGGGCAGAATAGAGGTGACTGGTAAAGACTCTGATCGATTTATGTTTAAAGTCCCAACTCTAAGAAATGTTGAATTAACTTATCCATACTTTCATGATGGCGAAGCTCAAACGCTTGAGGATGCTGTAGAAACGATGGCTCGTTTACAACTAAAACGTAATTATAGTGAGGATGAAACTGCAAGTGTGGTTGCATTCTTAAAAACATTGACGGGTGATCAGCCGCAATTAACAATGCCAATTTTACCTCCTTCAGTCAATGAGACGCCAAAACCAGTGCCATTTGATAAATAGTCTGTAAAATTTGTATTAATTATTAAAGCGCTTTTAGGCGCTTTTTTATTTTCATGTATTATTGGTGATGTTGTTAATCTATCGCTTATATTCTAACGTAGGGCTATTTCTATCATGACAAAAAATATCGATTATTTTCATCAAAAGTATAATTTAACAATGCCACATTCAGATGTTGTTGCCGCGACTGAAATGATTCAGCCGTGTAAAGCTTTAGATCTTGGTTGTGGGCAAGGGCGTAATAGCTTATTTTTAAGTGACCTGGGCTTTGATTTAACGTCTGTGGACGTCAATAGTAATAGTATTCAGTTTTTACAAAAAGTAATCGCGGAAGAGGGTATTAGTAATATTAAATCTTCAGTGTATGACATCAATTTGGCAGACATAAAAGAGCAGTATGATTTCATCTATTCGACTGTTGTTTTTATGTTTTTAAATGCTGATCGTGTACCAAGCATTATTCAAAATATGCAAGCGCATACAAATATTGGTGGTTATAACTTAATTGTTTCAGCAATGGATACAGAACAATACCCTTGTGATCAAGGTTTTTCATTTACGTTTAAAGAAAATGAATTACAAAACTATTATAAAGATTGGGAGATTATTACTTATAACGAAAATGTAGGTGAGCTCCATAGATTGGATGCGAATGGCAATCGAGTAAAATTACAGTTTGCGACCATGTTGGCTAAAAAGATCTGATGTAAAAAGCTGAACTTAGGTTCAGCTTTTTATACAAAATACCTTACATAAATTTAAACTGTGGTAGATTTTGAGCATATTTTAAGGTTTTTAATCGTGTTTCTTGATTATGAATACCACAAGTAACGATTAGCTCATTCGGTTGATAAGTAGATAAAAATTCATCGATTGCAGGTTTTACAGACTCTACAGTACCGATAAAAGAGCATGACAATGCATGGTTTGTCGATTTTTTCTCTTCAGGAGACCAATATGCATCAATATCTTTGATGGGTTTAGGTGTTAAGCCTAATTTATTCCTGCGCAAGTTTGTAAAACTTTGCTGTTTTGATGTGAAATGGTATTGAGCATCTTCTACAGTTTCGCTGAGTACCAAGTTTGCAGCAATGCTGACATAAGGTTGATCAAGTTGTTCTGATGGTTTGAATTGTTGGCGGTAAATGTCGACGGCATGTTTGAGCATTTGAGGTGCAAAATGTGATGCAAATGCATAAGGCAAGCCTAAGTGCGCAGCTAGTTGGGCACCAAATAAACTAGAGCCTAATATCCATAATGGTATTTGAGTGCCTCGTCCAGGGAATGCTTTAACATTATCTTGTTCATTATTTGAATTTAAGTAGTATTGAAGCTCCATCACATCTTGTGGAAATCTTTCAGAATCTTGGTGGCTACGGCGAAGTGCTGATGCAGTTGTCATATCACTACCGGGTGCACGACCCAAGCCCAGATCAATACGATCTGGGAATAATGTTGCTAAAGTTCCAAATTGTTCTGCAATCACCAATGGTGAATGATTGGGTAGCATAATGCCACCTGCACCTAATCTAATTTTATGGGTGTGATTGCCAATGTGGCATAGAAGCACAGAGGTTGCTGCGCTTGCAATACCTGGCATGTTATGGTGCTCTGCCAACCAAAAACGTTTAAAGCCAATTTGTTCTGCTTGCTGAGCCAGCTCAGTACTTTGTTTGATTGCGGTAGCAATCGTTTGACCTTCACCAACAGGGACAAGATCTAATAGTGAAATGGGAATTTGCATTAAACGCTCCTTTTAATAATCTATTCATTAATGATAGTAGCCAATTAATATGTTTTTGATATATGCAATAGATTATTCCTTGAAACTTGGCATGAATTTATTCCAATTCATCTTAAATAGCGAAATAATTATGGCTATTTGTGCTAAAGGTGAAAGGAGGGCTAAAGTTAAGCTTCCCGCTGTTCCATCAATGCTCGGGAAGAAAAGCCCTGAAGGAATAACATTAATGTTTAATGGATAGCTTAAGTATAAAAGAAGAAAAACAACAATTAAGTAGTTATTTCTGCGAGATAAGTTTAAATAAAGCACAATACAGATATCGCGTGTAATAAATAAGATAAATGAAAGTACGATCAAAAATGCGCGTGAAGCATCGCTTAAAGATTCATCTATGAAAATCATGGCACATGCAATCATAGATAAGATAATCATGAAAATATAGCTAATTAGCCAAGTAGGAACGCTATAGAATAGTTTGTATTTTGCGCCATATTGCCAATAACGGCCGATGCGAACCCAAACAGCGGTATCTTTTTTAGAATAATACAGCATGACATAGATTGTGATTGCGGTAATAATTGCACTGCTTATAAAAAATGGCAGGGTCTGTTGATCATAAATAGTATTGAATGACTTGAGGAATGTTGTGCCGTAAAAAAATAGGTATGAAAATACTAAGAATCCTGCCCACCATAAAGGTGAAACTTTTTGACCAAATTCACTGCGCAATAAGTTATGAAGCGCGATCAAGCTCCACAATGTTAAAACGACAGCTACAATTAGCACATACTGTGTGGTTGTTAAGAGAAAGCCAAATAGGATAATGGTTTTCTCAGATGTTACATACCAAAAATTGTGATCGCCCCAAGGAATAAAAATCAGCCCTAATATTAAAAATATGAATCCTGTCGATGATGATCGGGTTTTGCGTGTCGCTTTTGTGCTGCCTTTGCGCCAAAGTAGCAAGAAGTTAATCACTACATTACATTGTAATAGAATAATCAATACAGAAAATATGAACCAATAGATGGTTATGTTGATAATGAAATTAGTCGGTGCAAAAGGTAAGAAATGGAAATGGATAAGCATCGCAATAAATAAAATTATGCCCAAAAGCCATTGCATGCATGCCGCACCAAATAATTTACCCAATAGTATTTGCAGCGGTGAAACGGTGCTTAGTCTTTGATAATCCCATGTTCCTTGTTTGAATTCATAGAGGAATGCATTGATGACATTTTGTGATCCCCAAAAGCCAACAATACATAGAAAAGAAAAGAGGTAGATATTTAAAAAAGGTGAATAATTATGAAAATTGTATTGAGCAAATAATAAAATATTACCTATTAAAAATAGAGTTAATGCAAAACCTATCCAAGAGAAATTGACCCATAAATTTCGTGTAAATTCAGGATTGTTCAAAAACAAGGTGTATTTTTTCATAATGATTGCTCCTTGGTCGCTTGAGCATTTTGTTGGTATTGTCCCAAAATATTTAAATAAGTGCTTTGCAGTGATTCCACTTTCAATGCAAAGTGAATAATCTGCCAGTGTTCCATAAGTGATTTATGAAGATTATAAATACTCAAATTGTCAGCAGTAACAGTGCATTCAATCATATTGTTTTTGATGGCAGCTGTAATGAGTTGTGATTGCAAATGTTTTAGGAGTGACTCATTGTCTGCAGGGTTAACAAGCGCAATTTCAATCGTGCGAGGAATTGCTGATGTAATGTCATTTTGAGTTTTTGCTTCATAATTTTGATGTGAAAGAATTTTACCTTTTTCTAGAATCAAAATGCCTGAGCAGTAATCTTCTAGCTCATTCAAAATATGTGAAGAGACTATAAAAGTCATGCCTTCTTTGGCAAGTTCTTGAATGAAATGAGACAGCGAATTACGAGATTGTGGATCAAGTCCTGACGCTGGTTCATCAAGCAATACTATTTGAGGTCTATGAATGAGTATTTGTGCTAAAGCTAAACGCTGTTTCTGTCCGCGAGATAAATTTTTCGCAGGCGTATTGATGTTCATATCGAGTTTAACTTTTTGTAAAACCCACTCGATGGCATTAGTTAGATTGCGATCTTTTAACCCATGTGCCCAACCTGCGTACGTTAAGTTCTGTAGGAGGCTTAAATGCTCATATAAGCCAAAGTGGTCGGGTAAATAACTGATTGCATGGCGCGCTTTATCAGGTGATTCCCATACATTTAAATCGCCAATATAAATATCACCTTGAATGGGCTCATCTAAGTCTGCAATGCTTCGAAGTAATGTTGTTTTGCCTGCACCATTTGGTCCCACAAGGGCTGTAATTGAGCCTTGTTGTAATTCAAAATTGATGTTATTTAATGCACGTGTTTCTGGGTAATCATAATAGAGGTTTTTAACTTTTATCATTATTTTTTATCTATTTTATCATGAGTTTAAAGGGTTGGTATTTTGATGATTATAACGCTAAAGTCATTTGATTTCATATCTATCCAATACCCACTTAGGAGGCTATACAAGATGTTTATATGGATTTAGCCAAATTTTAAATCAGATTATTGATAATTTATTTGATAAATGTGAATTGTGAGATGTAAATCTCTGTATGTATTATTGGGATTCCATCATAAGAATGATAATATAGCTCTTTTGCTTTTCTTTAAGATATAAGTGTATTTATGGACTTTCCTAAACATTTTGGCGTAATTGTCGTCGGCGGTGGACATGCAGGTACAGAAGCGGCTATGGCTTCTGCAAGATTGGGTGTTCCCACATTATTATTAACACACAACATTGAAACTATCGGGCAGATGAGCTGTAATCCTGCCATTGGTGGCATTGGTAAAGGGCAAATCGTTAAAGAGATTGATGCACTTGGTGGTTTGATGGCGAAAGCTACGGATTTGGGTGGTATTCAATTTCGCATATTGAATGCATCGAAAGGTCCTGCTGTGCGTTCATCTAGAGCACAAGCTGATCGTGCATTGTATCGTGCTGCCGTCCGAAAATATGTTGAAGAGCAAGAGAATCTCTATATTTTCCAGCAAGCCGCGGATGACTTTATTATCGAAGGCGATAAAATCACTGGCGTTGTGACACAATCCGGTATTCGCTTTACAGGGCATTCTGTTGTTTTAACGGCAGGTACGTTCTTGTCAGGCTTAATTCATGTGGGTATGTCGAATTATGAAGGTGGCCGCATGGGTGATCCTCCTTCAAATACATTGGCGCAAAAATTGCGCGAATTACCACTGAATATCCATCGTTTAAAAACAGGTACACCACCAAGAATTGATGGTCGTACCATTGATTTTTCAGGTATGGAAGAACAAAAAGGTGATGATCCTGTTCCATATTTTTCTTATTTAAGAGAAAAGTTACCGCATCCTCAGCAGATTTCATGCTGGACAACATATACGAATGAAAAAACTCACGATATTATTCGTGGGGGGTTAGATCGTTCACCAATGTATGCAGGTGTAATTGAAGGGATTGGCCCAAGATATTGTCCTTCTGTTGAAGATAAAATCATGCGCTTTGCGGATAAAGATCGTCACCATGTATTCTTAGAGCCAGAAGGTTTAACGACTTATGAATACTATCCAAATGGTATTTCAACAAGCTTGCCGTTCGATGTACAAATTAATTTGGTACACAGTATCGCAGGTTTAGAAAATGCACACATCACAAGACCAGGTTATGCAATTGAATATGATTTCTTTGATCCTCGTGATTTGAAATTTACTTTGGAAACAAAGGCGATTGAAAATTTATACTTTGCAGGTCAAATCAATGGTACAACCGGTTATGAAGAAGCAGCTGCTCAAGGTTTAATTGCTGGTTTAAATGCGGCACGTAAATTTTTGGGTAAAGAAGAGTGGTATCCGTTGCGTCATGAGTCATACATTGGCGTTATGTTGGATGATTTAATCACGCAAGGTGTACAAGAGCCTTATCGTATGTTCACTTCTCGTTCTGAATACCGTTTAATCCTACGTGAAGATAATGCTGATGAACGTTTGACACCGATTGGTTATGAACTTGGCTTAGTGAGCGAAGGGCAATGGCAACATTATTTGCAAAAAAATGAAGATAGAATGACTGCTGAAAATCGCTTACGTGATTGGATGGTGTCGGTTGAATCTGAGCAAGGTAAAAAATTGCAAGAAGAAACGAAAGTTGTGATGCCACACAATATGCGTGCATTAACGCTTTTAAAACGCCCTGAAATTACTTTTGAAGCGTTAGAGGTTTTACCTGAAGCCCCAAGTTTTGATGATCTTTCGAAAATAGCAATTGAAGAAGTTGTGATTCAAACTAAATATGAAGGCTATATTCAACGTGGTATTGAAGAAATTGCACGTAATAAGAAATTTGAAGAAGCAAAATTGCCTGAAAATGTTGATTATGCAGCCATTAAGGGGTTATCTAGAGAACAGTGTGAAAAATTGATTCGTCAAAAGCCAGAAACTATTGGGCAAGCTTCACGTATTCAAGGCGTAACGCCGGCAGCAATTTCACTGTTATTAGTGCTTTTACGTAAAGGGCTCATTCCAACAATTAAGGAGTAATGATGAATAAATACCTTAAGTATGGTTGGCTGGCAATTATTGTAATTATTCCAGTTTTCCTGAATTTTTCTAAAACAGAGCAGGATATCTTTACTGTGATGACATCTTCAAATCTGGAAGCTGTTCAAGCACAAATTGATAAAAAACCACGATTATTGAATACCAAAGATAAAAATGGTTTTACGATGTATGACTATGCTGTATTGAATAATGACGCAGATGTAAAACTTTGGGTGCAGTCTCAAAAAATATCATCGGGGGTATCTCAGTCAATGATTGAGCGTGTGCGTTTATGGTTTTTATTGTTAGGCATTCCTGTTCCTTCAGAAAATTTTAACTTACAAGGTATTTATGATCGTGGCTTGGAAGAAGCGATTTTAAGTTATCAAACGACTCGTGGCTTACCAAAGCAACCTCAAATTACGCCAGATTGGTATGCTCACCTTGAAGAAGACGGAATTCGTTTTCTTCAAGAGCTTTTATTTGAGGCTGATTCAGACATGGTCACGGGCTTTTGGAATGATGAATCGACAGTTGCATTAAAGTCATTCCAGAAATCTGAAGGATTGCCAGAAACTGGGCATTTATCCTTGGCTGATATTGTTGCTCTTAAAAGAGCTTATGCTAATACAATTGCCGAAAATGCAGTAATTCCAGCAGCCGTTGGAATTATTGTAGATGATGGGAGTAATAATCCTATCGATGCACCTATTATTGATGAAGCAACAACTGTAGAAGAAGTGAAAGTATTGCCTGAAGTTGAAGCACAAAAAGAAGCAGCACCAGATTTAGAAGAAAGTTCTGTGGTTGATGAAATTCAGCAAACAACTGAAGCTACAGATCTTGAGGCTTTGCCCGTTGAGGAATCATCGAGTGAGCAATCTATGACGGCTGGATTCTTAATTGATAGCAATGCTTCTGCGGGTAAGTTGTTGAATCTTCAAGTATGGTTGACATTGGCAGGTTTTCCAGCAGGGACTTTAGATGGTCAAATGGGGCCTTCTACGCGACAAGCCATTAAAGATTTTGAATCTTCAATTGGTTTAAAGCCAACAGGAATTATGAGTGCTAAGTGGGAAACACCTCTGGAAAAAATTGTTTGGAAAAAGGTTCAAGAAAAACTAAAGCAATTGGAGTTGTATGACCAAGTCATAGATGGGATTCCAGGTAAAAGTACGGTAGATGCATTAAAAGCTTATGAAGAAAGCATCGGTTTGAACCAAAATGGTACCCTCTTGCCTGAAACATTAAGTATGTTATTTAATGAAGGACAGATGATTAATGATGGATCTATGGATGATGTCGTTGCTGAAAATATCGATAATACAGAGGAAGATGGCATTATTGAAGAAGAAGGTGGCGATGAGGGCATCATTACTGAGACTGAAGCACATGATGATTCTGATTTAACGTCTGATGCATCCAATACCTTAGCTGGTTTTAATCCTGAAGATGTTGGTGATACAGTTATGTTGCAATTGATGTTAGCAACATTGGGTAATTTCACTGGTGAAGTGAATGGCAAAAATAGTCCTGAATTAACAGAAGCGATTAAGGCTTTTCAATCTTCTAATAAGTTAAGTGCTGATGGCAAAGCAGGCCGTCAAACCATGGCTGAAATGAATAAGCAAGTTATTGTGAAAATTCAGCAATATTTGAATGCTAAAAATCTTTTAGAAGATAAGCCAACAGGTACATTGGGTCCAAAAACACGCAAAATTTTAATAGATTTGCGTAAACAACATAAATTGCCAGAGGTTGATCCTACTCAGCTAGATATTGGTACTTTATTAATTGTTTTGGGTGATGCTAATAAAGAAAATTATGTGAAAACATATTTAGATGTATTAGAGCAGCAACGCATTCAAAAAGAGAAAGTGCAAAAGACTCAAGAGTACTTGACAGCACTTGGGTATTTCAATGGAAAAATAGATGGCCTACAGGGTAAATCCACCAACGATGCTGTTTTAAAATTCAAAAAAGATAATAAAATGGCAGCGAATGAAGAATTGACTGATGCTCTTTTCAAAGAGTTTGAAAAAGAAACTGTTAAGAAAATTCAAGGTGAATTGGCTAAATTGGGCTATAAGCTAAAAGCTGATGGCATGATGGGGCCAACAACCAAAAAGACCATTGAAACCTTTCAAAAACGCTATAGTCATAAAGTAACTGGTGATGCAACTTTGGAAACATTGTTGCAAGTGAATGCACGAGTCGCTGCTAATAGCCGTAGAGCACCAGCAACTGCTACAAATACCAATACTGCATCTAGTGTTGCAAATGATCAAGTTGTGCGAGGCGTGATGCCTAAAATGGGTGCGAAAGGTGCGCAGTCTGACACTATTTTGACATCACCTCCACAAGCCATTGCTGGGCGCATGACGATGATACATAACAGTAAAGGTGTTTTGTCTGGCTGTAAGGTTAATAATATTAGTATTTCTGCTGCTATGTGTGGCAGTGCAAGAAATAATCAACAATGTCGCATTGTTTACAGAAAAGGACGTGTTTTATCCGTTTCATGTAAAGGTTAAATTGCGATAGATTGAAAATAATAAAGCCTGATTCTTAGAATCAGGCTTTTATTTTTATTGAAATGGTCAGAGCATTAGAAGAAACCAACAGGTTTTTCTGAATAGCTCACTAATAGATTTTTAGTTTGTTGGTAGTGATCTAAAATCATTTTATGAGTTTCTCGGCCAAATCCTGACATTTTATAACCACCAAATGCAGAATGCGCAGGATATTGATGGTAGCAATTTGTCCAAACACGTCCTGCTTGGATACCACGACCCATTCTATAGGCAATATTGCCATTGCGACTCCATACACCAGCACCTAGGCCGTAAATAGTGTCATTTGCAATTGCTAATGCCTCTTCTTCATCTTTAAAGGTCGTCACTGCTAGTACAGGGCCAAAAATTTCTTCTTGGAAAATACGCATATCATTTGTGCCTCTAAAAATGGTCGGTTCTATATAAAAACCATTGTTTAGATCTCCTTCAAGATTTGCACGATTGCCGCCTGTTAGTAATTCAGCACCTTCGTCTTTACCAATTTGTATATATTTCATGATGGTGTCCACTTGCTGCTGTGAAACTTGTGCACCCATCATGGTTGTGCGATCCATAGGATTGCCTTGTTTAATTGCTTTAACACGTTTGACTGCTTTATCGATGAATGCTTCATAGATAGACTCTTGAATTAGTACGCGACTTGGGCAAGTGCAAATTTCGCCCTGATTGAGTGCGAACATTGCAAATCCTTCAAGGGCTTTGTCTAAATAACCATCATTTTGATCCATGACATCTTCAAAGAATACATTTGGTGATTTTCCTCCCAATTCTAAGGTAACAGGGATGACGTTTTCAGCTGCGCAACGCATGATGGTTTGTCCGACTTCTGTAGAGCCTGTAAAGCCAATTTTTGAGATGCGAGGCGAGCTTGCTAAGTGCTCACCGATAACAGATCCTGAGCCATTGACGATGTTTAAAATACCGGGTGGTAAAATATCTTGCACAAGTTCGGCCAAGATTAGTATAGATAATGGTGTAAATTTTGCAGGTTTTAAAACGATACTATTACCTGCTGCCAATGCAGGGGCTATTTTCCATGTAGCCATTAAAATAGGGAAGTTCCATGGAATGATTTGTCCAACGACTCCAATCGGTTCATGGAAGTGGTAAGCTACAGTGTTTTCATCAATTTGACTGAGCGCTCCTTCTTGTGCACGAATACAGCCCGCAAAGTATCGAAAATGATCAATCGCTAAAGGAATATCGGCAGCCAATGTTTCTCTTATGGCTTTGCCATTATCCCAAGTTTCCACAGAAGCGAGTAATTCCAAATTTGCCTCGAGTCTATCCGCCACTCTGTTTAAAATAGCAGCGCGTTCGGCAGGAGAAGTTTTTCCCCAAGTTTTTTGTGCTTTATGTGCTGCATCTAGTGCTAGTTCGACATCATCTATAGATGATAAAGGGACTTCGCAAATTGCTTTGCCTGTAATGGGCGTGATATTTTCAAAATAATCGCCTTTGATGGGGGCTACCCATTGACCGCCAATAAAATTTTCGTATCTTTTCTTCAGTTGAACCGGGAAGCCGTATGAATCAGGTGAAATCTTTAGCATAACTATAACCCTCACTTGAATGTATAAGAAAAGCACTCTGACAAAATCTTAGGTGCGGATTTATTCTATAATATATTGATGTAATTAACAGGTATTCTTAGATGAATTTGTTAATCGTTTAAATAACTGAGTAATGAATAAGCAGTAAAAAAAGAATCATGTTAGAATGACCGCCCGATTTTAATGAGGAATAGCTCTATGGATCAGTTACCAAAAATGAGATGGCGTGCGCGTAGAGGAATGCGTGAAATGGATCGCTTATTTGATCAATATTTAGATAACTATTATCCAACAGCTTCAGCTGAAGAAAAATTATTGTTGGGTGAGCTTTTAGAGATGCAAGATCCTGAACTATTTGATTTGTTGCTACTTAAGATAGAGCCTAAATCAGAAGCGCAAGAGCAATTGATTAGAAAAATTAATCCACATTTATAGAAATATTAACTTTTCAAAGTTTAGTATTTTAAATCAGCTTTTATTGCGTAATTTATATACAATATCTCTCCGGAATGTTTTTGAGAACTTTACTTGACTTCTTTCAAAATTCCGATAGTATTCATTGCCTTTTTATTAGACACTTTACAGGAGTTGCATCGTGAAGGAATGGTTTGAGCTCACTCTAAAATCAGGAAAGTATTCTCCAGATGAATTAGATGAAGCGCTTCTAACAGCAGGAGCAATCGCTGTAACATATAGCGATGCTGAAGATAATCCAGTCTTAGAACCATTACCAGGTGAAACACCTTTGTGGCCAGAAACATTGGTGACAGGCTTATTTGAAAAGCCATGTGATGAACAAGAAATTTTTACTTGTGTGGCAAGTGTCTTGGCGACGGAAATCAATGCATTGCCTGTGATCAAAGAAAATCATTTGCAAAATACTGATTGGGAACGTTCATGGATGGATCACTACCATGCAATGAAGTTTGGTGAAAATCTTTGGATTTGCCCAACTCATTTAGATCCGCCAGAGCCTGATTGTGCAACAGTTATGCTCGATCCAGGTTTGGCATTTGGTACAGGTACGCATCCATCAACAGCGTTATGTTTAACATGGTTGTCTAATCATGCAGATGAAGTTAAAGATTGCACAGCCATTGATTATGGTTGTGGATCAGGTGTTTTAGGCATTGCTGCACGTGTTTTGGGTGCTTCTCGTTGTGATGCAACAGATATTGATCCTCAAGCGATCAAAGCGACC
>CANRJX010000007.1 GCA_947631095.1 uncultured Wohlfahrtiimonas sp. | reverse complement strand
ATAACTTACCAATCATTCAGTTTGATGCAGTGCTATTTAGTCATGCAGTGAGTAATTTACTTGAAAATAGTATTAAATATAGCCTAGAAAATCTTACAATTAATATTCGTGTTTATCAAAATGATGGCTATGTTTGGGTAGAAATTATTGATAATGGTATTGGCATTAGCCATGATGATCTCCCCTTTATTTTTCAGAAATTTTATCGTGCAGAAAAAGAAGGTAAAATAACAGGTTCTGGCCTAGGGCTTAGTATTGTCCAAATGATTATGGAGGCGCATCAGGGTAAAATTGAAGTTGCAGCAAGGCATGATGAGCAAGGCGCTATTTTCAGATTGGCGCTGCCAATTTCACAGAGTATCAAGTTCAACACAGAGGATTAGCCGTGAATGTTACTAGGAAAATCTTGATTATAGAAGATGATGATGCCATTCGGCACTTGATTCGTAAAACTTTAGAGCAAGAAGATTGGCAAGTGCTTGAAGCAAGTTCTGTTAAAAGGGCAATTATAGATGCTCAAGCACATCAGCCTGCATGCGTTATTTTAGATCTAGGCTTGACGGATGGTGATGGTATAGATTTCATTCAGGCATATCGAAGCTGGTCTAATTCACCTGTAATTGTATTAACAGCAAGGCATCAAGAAAGTAGCAAAGTTCAAGTATTAGATGCAGGTGCTAATGATTATATGACAAAACCTTTTGGAATCGCGGAGTTATTGGCAAGGATTCGAGCACATATGCGCCAATATCGACCTAATCTTCAACAAGATGTGTACTGTTTTGGTCAAAATACAATTTATTTTGAAAGTCGGCTGGTGTGCAGAAAAGATGAGGAAGTACATCTTACCCCGATAGAATATAACTTATTATTGGAGTTGATTCGTAATGAAGGGAAAGTATCTACTCAACGCCAATTATTAGTTGCAGTTTGGGGGCCAAATTTTGTTGAAGAACCACAATATCTACGCATTTATATGAGAAAGCTCAGGCAGAAGTTAGAGCATGATCCAACCAATCCTGAGCATTTTCTTACAGAAGTTGGTATAGGTTACCGATTTATTGGGATGACTTAATGCCTTCTAATAAAATTCTCCATCCATCAAGAGTTTCAGCCAGTCGAATTTCAGGATTATCTTCTGCGATCCAGAAAGCAGATTCAAATAAACTTCCATCTAACATAATCGCAAGTATGCGAGGACTAGCAGGTTTAATGATTCCTTGTTGTATCCCTTGTTCAATGAGTGCGATATCAGAGTCCATGCTGCGTCTTTGAATATTCATAAGCTCTGAGCCTAAAATCGCTTTAGCATCTTTTAGTAATATCTGTTGAAATTCGGGTTCTAATGAATGTGTTAAATAAGCAATTCCGCGTTTGTAAAGTGCTTGCCAAGGATCTGTTTCTTGATTAGAAATTTCTTGTAAAAGCTCATCGACTTCAGTGTCAATTTCCATGACAACTTCTGCAAATAATCCTTTTTTATTACCAAAGTGATGATACAAAGCACCTCGTGTTAGTCCAACACTAGCTGTAAAAGCTTCCATGGATGTATTTGCATAGCCATATTCACCAAAATATTTACGCGCAGCTTTCAGTAATTTTTTATGTGTTTCTTCCATCATTTTTTCGCGTTTGTTCGGTGTTTTTGTCATGCTAAGCAGTTCCTTATTCTTAATTAATCATAATATATTTTAGGTGAGAACTTAATTTAGCACCTTTCAAATAATAATACATTTGATTCTATTTTCTCTATTTGGTTCGAATGAATTTTCATAACCTAACATGTTTTATATTTACAAATATTTTCTTTTGTAGGTGCAATATCAGTAAAAATTCAATCATTTTTTATACAAATATTCAGATGAAAAATAGATTTTTTGATCAAATATTGTGCAAATTTGATTTATTTTTAACTACTTTTTATACAAATTTTTGATGATAAATTCATCATAAAAAACTGATATACATGGTGTATGTGAATTCATATATTTCAAAGATGCTTTGTAGGTGTTGATTTATGGGGTGTTGCAAATAAAGTTATGGCATGTATATATTGTTTTTAAGCCATCGGGAGGAGATGGCAAAAATAGAGAAATAAAAATAAGTAGTAAAAAGGTAGTGATGCAGTTTCTGTTCTATGCAAATGTTGAACGTTAAAGCGCACCATAGACATAGAGCAACTTAAAAAATATTAAATAAAATATTGATTGACTGAAATGTGTCAATGGAGGAGTGTGCATGGCAGATTGTATAAGTAATGATATTGAGGCTGAAGAAGCATTTATTAGGCGTGATAAGCCGTTGCCTAGTTTGAAGGTAGCCTTAATCCCGATTATCTTTATGATGATTTTTTTATTCACTGGAATTTTTTTATATAACTCAGAGCCGCACATTCCAATTTTAATGAGCGCAGTAGTTGCTGGAATTATAGCTATTTGTTTGGGTTACTCATGGTTGGACATACAGAAATCGATTACAGCAGGTGTCGCGTTATCTGTGCAGGCATTATTAATTCTAATCATTTTGGGAACATTAATAGCAACATGGCTAGCAAGCGGTATTGTACCAACCATGATTTATTATGGGCTTGATATTATTTCGCCAGATTGGTTTTTACCTTTAGCGGTCATCATTACAAGTGGGGTTTCATTAACAGCAGGCAATGCATGGACTGCTGCCGGTACAGTTGGCATCGCTGTGATGGGTGTTGGCGTTGTTTTAGGTTATAACCCTGCGATGGTTGCGGGTGCTGTTATTTCAGGTGCATATTTTGGGGATAAGTTATCGCCTTTGTCTGAAACTACAAATATGGCTCCTGGCATTATTGGGGTTAATTTATTTGAACATATTCGTTACATGTTATATACAACGATCCCTGCTTGGGTATTAACCATCATTTTATTTGTGATTTTAGGGTTTTTTAATAAAACAGATGTCACAGATCTTTCAGGGATTACTACATTACAACAAAAGCTTGATGAGATTTTTGTCATTACACCTTGGTTAATCTTAGTACCGATAACAGTTTTAGGCATGATTATGTTTAAAATGCCAGCCATTCCTGGTTTGATCATTGGATCATTGCTCGGTGCATTAGTTGCTTTATTCATACAAGGTGAAACGATCGAAGCACTCTTAAATATGATGATCGTCGGGTTTGAAAAAACAACTGGGCACGAAACAATTGATTACTTGCTTAACAATGGTGGCATTGAAAATATGATGCCAACTGTAAGCTTGGTTATGTTAGCCATGAGTTTAGGCGGTATTTTAGAGTTAACTGGATCGCTTGAAACAATTGTACAAACATTGCTTCGTTTTGCTCGCTCAACAGGTAGTTTAATAGCAACTACAGCTGCATCTTCTGTTACTGCTAATGTCATCGCGTGTGATCAATATTTATCAATATTATTGCCAGGTCGTATGTATGTTCAAGCATACAAAGATAAAGGTTTAGAACTTAAGAATTTATCACGAACCGTTGAAGATGCAGGGACAATGACCTCTTCATTAGTACCATGGAATACGTGTGGTGCATTTATGGCGACAACATTAGGTGTTGCAACAATTGATTATGCACCTTATGTATTCTTGGCATTTTTAAGTCCTATTGTTGCAATTATTTATGGATATACAGGCTTTAAAATTGCTCGTGTGCCAGAGTCTGAAAGAACGAATGAGCCATTTGATATGCCAACCTCAGGATCCGTATTGTTTGATGCCAATCCCGCATTGACTGTAGAAGATATGCATCATAAAGAAGCGGTTTAATTGAAGATATCTCTGCATGATCAAAAAATATTAATACTCAATATTAGAAATTCACCCTCGGTTTAAAACCACTATTAAAGTAAAGTTAAATAAGGAAAATATATGAAAAATAATGAACAAGTTAGAGAATATATTGGTAAGGTTTTGGGTTTAGTAGAAAAGTCAGCTGTTACCCCAGAAGATGCAGCATGGATCACAGCACAAACCATTGAAGGTTTCAGAAATAATGTTAACCCTGGATTTTTAGAATATCGTAAAACAGTGACAGAAGATCAAGGCTTTGCAGCTGTCGAATGGTCGGATGGGGGTAATGGGTTTACAGATGTCAACGGCAATCAATACATTGACTGTTTGGGTGGCTACGGTATTTACAACGTTGGACATAGGCATCCAAAAGTCGTTAAGGCTGTTAAGGATCAGTTACAGCACCAAGCATTACACAGCCAAGATTTATTAGATCCATTGCGCGCAATGCTTGCAAAGGCGCTCGCTGCTATTGCTCCAGGTGATTTACAATACTCATTTTTCACCAATTCAGGGACAGAAAGTATTGAGGCTGCATTAAAAATTGCTAAATTGTATACATATAAACATAATCGTGGTGCTTCGACTTTTATTTCTACAGTCGGCGCATTTCATGGTAAAAGTTTGGGTTCATTAGCAGGCACAGCAAAAGGTGTATTCCGTAAACCTTTTATGCCATTGGCGCAAGGATTTAGACATGTGTTATTTGGTGATATCGATATGATGCGTAAGACATTTGAAGCTTGTGCAGCTGTACAAGAAAATGTTGCTGCTGTAATTCTTGAGCCAATTCAAGGTGAGGGCGGAATCATCATTCCACCGAAAGGCTATTTAAAAGGTGTGCGTGAATTATGTGATGAATTTGGTGCATTATTGATTTTCGATGAAGTTCAAACAGGAATGGGGCGTGCCGGTGCAATGTTTGCATGTGAATTAGAAGGTGTTGTGCCAGATATTATGTGTCTTGCTAAAGCATTTGGTGGCGGAGTGATGCCAATTGGTGCAACGATTGCTTCTAAGAAAGTATTTGAGCCGATGTTTGATAATCCATTTATGCATACGACAACATTTGGCGGTAATCCACTAGCTTGTGCTGCTGCATTAGCAACAATTGACGTTTTATTGGAAGAAAATTTACCACAGAGGGCTGCTGAAGTTGGTGCATATTTCTTGAACGGATTAAGAGCCGCTGCAGATGGTTATGATGATCTTGTTATGGAAATTCGTGGTCAAGGTCTAATGATCGGTATTGAATTCCATCGTGATGAAATCGGTTATGAAGCATCTAAAGGTATTTTTGAGCGTGGCATTGTTGTTGCCGGTACATTAGTGAACTCTAAAACGATCCGAATTGAACCACCATTAACGATTTCTTATGAAGAAGTAGATTATGTGCTTAAGGCATTTAAAGAAGTTTTAGCTGAACTTAGGAATAAAGCATAGTTCTGAGTTATTAGGACATAAGGGAATGACTTACAAATTTCTCTTATGTCACCTTTAATAATTTACCAAATAATATAAAGGAATGGAGAGTTACAATAATGAAAGAAATTTTAAACTATATTAATGGCAAGTGGGTTAAACCAGATTCTGGTAAAGAAAATATTGTCATTAATCCTGCTAATCAAGAAGTGATTGGTAAAGGTTTTCATTCATCTAAAGAACAAACACTTGCTGCAATTCAAGTGGCTAAAGAAAATTTTGAAAGTGGTGTTTGGGCAGATTTATCAACTCGCCAACGTGCAGATGTTTTAAATGAAATCGCCGATAAAATTGATGAAAGGGCTGAAGAGCTTGCAACTTTAGATACATTGGATAATGGTAAGATTTTAGCAGAAGCACAAGGTGATGTTGCAGATGCAGCATCAACATTCCGTTATTATGCAGGTTTAATTCGTGGTAATCAGGGTGAGGTTTTTAATGCTTCAGAAGATTATCAATCGATGATTGTTCGTGAACCAGCTGGTGTAACAGGATTAATTGTCCCTTGGAACTATCCATTATTAATGAGTGTATGGAAAATTGCTCCCGCATTGGCTGCAGGTAACTCTATTGTATTTAAACCTGCGGAATTAACGCCATTATCTTGTATGGTTTTATTTGAAATTTTAGACAGTGTCGAAGGATTGCCAAAAGGCACCATTAATATGGTGATGGGCGAAGGCAATGTGGTTGGTCAAACCATCTCTGAAAGTCACGATATTGATTTAGTTTCATTTACAGGCAGTACAGCTGTGGGTAAAAAAATCATGAAAGCTTCAGCAGAAACAAATTTGAAGCGTGTATCTCTTGAGCTGGGTGGTAAATCTCCAAATATTGTGTTTGCTGATACGGATTTAGATTTAGCCGTTGATTATGGTTTATTTGGTATATTTTATGGTACTGGCCAAGTGTGTTCTGCAGGAAGCCGAATCCTTGTAGAAGAGTCAATTTATGATGATTATGTAAAATTGATGGTGGAAAAAGTTGCCAAAATTAAGGTTGGACCAGGATTAGATAAAGATTCTCATATGGGGCCATTGGTGTCTGAAGCACAAATGAATCGTGTATTAGAGTATATCGAAATTGGCAAAAAAGAAGGTGCCAAAGTTGCATTTGGTGGTGTACGTTTGATGGACGGAGAGTTATCTAAAGGCTTTTTCATAGCGCCAACAATATTTATTGATGTTGAAAATGATATGAAAATTGTGCAAGAAGAAATTTTTGGCCCTGTTGTGACAATACAAAAATTTAAAACTGAGCAAGAGGCGATTGACCTAGCTAACTCAACAAATTATGGTTTGGCTGGTGCAGTATTTTCAAATGATGGATCAAAGGCACTTCGAGTGATTAAAAAAATTCGCTCAGGTATTACTTGGATTAATGATTATCACCCAACATTTATTGAAGCACCTTGGGGTGGTTATAAGCAAAGTGGGATAGGGCATAGTCTTGGGACTTATGGATTACAAGATTTTCAGTCCGTCAAACAAATTAACATTAGATTACAGCCTGCATCTCCAGGTTGGTTCCCAAGCTAATTTAATTTTTTTGTAACCAATTAAAAAAACCCAAAAATATATGATGATTTTTGGGTTTTGTTATTTTTGTATCCATTACTTTTTAGTTAATGCATTAAACTCATTTTTAGGCCAATAAAACTTAGCAAATGCAAAACAAACATAGACAATCATCGCCGTAGCAATTGCTAACTCGATATTGGCTAAAATTCTTAACTGATTTCCAATCGCTAAAGTTAGCTCATGAGTTTTGGCTAAATCAGACAGTTTATATAATGCAGTTGCACCAATAACTAATGGGAATGTAAATGCTGCAAATCCAGGAGAAAATGGCAATCTTAGCAATTTAAATAATGCACAATATACAATTATGGTCATTAATAGCGCGATTCCAAGTAAAATTGAAATGACTAATAATGAAGGTTCTTGCACAATTGTTAAATAACCAGCTAAAGATAAACTGGCAGGAGCAGCTAAAATCGCAATTGTGGGTTTTGCTGCGTCTGGAATTTCCGTAATAAAAATCAAACGGTAGATAACGACAGGCAGCATAAAGGCATAGCATAATAAACTGATGACCAATAAAATCATTGCAAGACCATAATATTCAGGGCTTGGACAGGTTACATCTGCAACAATTAATCCAATCGGAGGAATGAACCAACTCGGTACAATATGGTGAAGCGAAAACTGTCTTGCTCTATGATAAATAAAGGTGAGTAAAAATATAACATGAACAACTATTGCGCCCAACCAAATGACCGTACCTAATAATTCAAAATACAGGCTGAGCATTTTTGCAATCACCATGCTAGTCATGGCAAAAGTAGGCAAAATGCTCCCTAAAACAGGATGTTTTAAGTCATCTAATAAAGTATCAGGATGTAAAAGGAATCTTCCTAGTAGTCCTAAAATCATTAAAATTGCAATAATAGCCCCAATGATTTGAGCATATCCATGAAGAGGAAAAGCATTTTCTAAGCACCAACCCAAGCTTGCAATTCCTAATGCTAGACCACCCAAAGGCGTTGGTAAACTTCTCATTTTATAATGCAAATTTCGCATTTAATCATCCTCTTTCAAACCTAATTTATGTGCAGATGTCATTTTAGTGCTACTTTATTGTTTAGTATATCTATTTATATTAAACAATCTGTTTAGGTAAAATAAACAATGAATCTAACTTTAAAACAAATGAAAGTATTCATGGCAATTGTTAAACATGGCAATATGACTGAAGCTGCTAAGTCTATTCATATGACAAAAGGTGCGTTATCGCAAAACATTGCTGAGTTAGAAGCACAACTTGGCACGACTGTTTTTGATCGTAGAAATTCAAGATTACAAATCAATAATGCAGGAATAAAGTTAATACCATTGGCAGATGAAGTATTAAGCAGAATGCAGACTATAGAGAATGAATTCAGCCAACATTCAAAACTACACAATCTGAAAATTGGCTGTACTAAATCAATCGGATCATTTTTTTTACCGAATTTACTCAAAAATTTTGAAGCACAATATGGTTGGTTGCCTGAAGTTCTAATTGAAAACTCACACACTATTCAAAGTGCTTTAAGTCGATTTGAACTAGACATTGGTCTATTAGAAAATTCCGCAATTGATCAAACGTTGCAGCATGAATTTTGGATGAAAGATGAAATGGTCATTATTGCTTCTCGCGATCATCCTTTAGCAAAGCTTCGATCAATAAATTATGAAGATCTTAATCAACAACGTTGGATTTTAAGAGAACCGCTTTCAGCGAGTCGGCAATATTTTGACCAACAATTAGCGACACATTTTAATCATCCTTTTGACTCGATTACTTTAAATTCATTCGATGCAATTTTACTTTGTGTGTTAAAAGAACTAGGCATCACAATGATTTCCAAAAAATGTATTCAGCACTCTTTTTATCAAGAGCATTTGGTGCAATTGAATATGCAAGATCAATATCTAAGAAATTTTAATATCGTTCACCATAAGAATAAATACTTATCACCTGACTTATTGAACGTCATACAATTTATTAAAACCCAATGAAATAATTAGAGTGTTTAACACTGATAATTTTAAAATAAACATCCAGCTTAGCTTGCTTAGAGTAGAGGGAATCAATATTTAAATTTAAAAATGATTTATAATCACTGAAATTTTATGTACTGGAGTAAGCGATGAAAGTTTTAACGGTTAAAGATGCATTTGCAAAATATTCTGATAATAACACTGTATTTATTGATATCAGAGGGAAAGATGAATTTGCATTTGAAAAAATAGAAGGCGCTCAAAATGTTTTACCGGATGATTTAGCACAGCACGATTATGCAGACAAAGAGGTGGTTTTTTATTGCAAATCAGGCATGAGAACTAAGTCTATTCAAGATATATTACAAGGAGTTAACGCAAAAGAAGCCTTCATTTTAGAAGGTGGGATTGATGGCTGGAAAAAATCATCTTATCCGGTGTTGAGCACATCTAAAGTATTGCCATTAAGTCAGCAAGTACAGTTGGCTATTTCGTTATTATTGATGCTCGGATTATCACTCAGTT
This sequence comes from uncultured Wohlfahrtiimonas sp., assembly GCA_947631095.1. Classification (GTDB taxonomy): domain Bacteria; phylum Pseudomonadota; class Gammaproteobacteria; order Cardiobacteriales; family Wohlfahrtiimonadaceae; genus Wohlfahrtiimonas. The sequence goes on along the minus strand of CANRJX010000007.1, from coordinate 29,506 downwards.
ATTTTGTTTCACCTTGGTTTAGTTTAATTATTTTGTTTATTTCGCTGGGATTATTAATGGCGGGATTAACAGGTTTTTGTGGTTTAGGCATATTTTTGTCAAAAATGCCATGGAATCGTAAGAAGGCATAACATGGTTTTTTATCAAATATTTTTCAGCTTTTTATTTTTTTAGTGCATTATTAGTAAAATATATGTATTTTTGTGAATTTTATAAGAGATTAGGAAGTGATCAACATTTGGTATTAAAAAAAACATACTTATGTGGTAGCCTTTTGTGCGCTTCTATTGTTGAAAGGGGGAAGAGAAATGAAGTATTTTAAGAAAATTAGCTTTATTGCTATTTTGGGGGCTTTACCGTTGGTTGGTTTAGCTGATGAAGGGGAAAATATTTATACTAAAGGTGGTAGCCAACCACAAGCATTAGCATGTATTACATGTCATGGTGCTGAAGGTAAAGGATTACCAGCAGCCGGGTATCCAAATATTACTGGAATGCCAGCAGGATATTTATCAAAACAGCTATTTGATTTCCAAGATGGTACAAGAAGTCATGCAATTATGGATGGCATTGCGGGTGCTTTGAGTGAAGAAGAAATTGAAGCAGTTGCAGAGTATATGGAATCGTTACCAGTGACAGAAGTGCCTTTAATTACACGTGCAGCAACGCCTACAGATGAAGGTAGTAAGATTGCACTAAGAGGTGACTGGGCGAAACAAATACCAGAATGTGTTGCATGTCATGGCCCAAGTGGTGTTGGCGTTGGTGAAGCATTTCCAAGATTGGCTGGTCAAAGTTCTGCATATATCGTGAATCAAATTAATGCTTGGAAAAATGGAACAAGAACAAATGATCCTAATGATTTAATGGGACACATTGCAAAATCATTAACAGATGATCAGGCTAAAGCTGTTGCGATTTATTTTGAAACAATTGGACAGCAAGGAGAATAATCATGAAAAAAATTGTTTTATCATCTTTGATCGCGGCTTGTTATGCTTCAGTTGCTATGGCTCAAGCGCCAATTAAAATGGAAGATCAATCTCAATTAGTGAATATTAAGCCAGTTGATGAAGCAACTGTTTATCACCAACCGCCTGCAGAATCTGACATTCCAGATAATGCATTTGGTGATATGATCCGCAAAGGTCATGCGATTTTCGTTGATACTAAGAATCAAGCGCCAGAATTTGTTGGAAATGGTATGAACTGTGTGAACTGTCATATGGATCAAGGCCGTTTAGCGAATGCTTCTCCATTATGGGGCGCATATCCAATGTATCCTGCTTATCGTAGCAAAAATAATAAAGTGAATACTTATGCAGAACGTATTCAAGGTTGTTTCCAATTCAGTATGGATGGTACACCGCCACCTGCAGATAGTGAAACAATGACGGCTTTGATCACTTATTCATATTGGTTGGCTAAAAATGCACCAACAGGTGTTTCTTTACCAGGACGTGCATATCCTACTGTTCCTCAGCCTGAAGGTGGTTACAGCATTGAAAATGGTGCTAAGGTTTATGTAGAAAACTGTGCGATTTGTCATGGATCTGATGGTCAAGGTCAAAAAGTAGCAGATAATTATGTATTCCCTCCTTTATGGGGTAAAGACTCATTTAACTGGGGCGCTGGTATGCATCGAATCAATACAGCGGCTGACTTTATCAAAACAAATATGCCTTTAGGAAAAGGTAACACATTGACAGATCAACAAGCATGGGATGTTGCGGCATTTATGAATAGTCATGAACGCCCTCAAGATCCTCGTTTAGTAGAAGGCTCTGTTGAAAAAACATATGAAAAATTCCATAAGAATGATGGTGTGAATTTATATGGTGTAGAAGTGAATGGTAAAGTTTTAGGTCAAGGTGTTCAATAAAATACTGCCAACTATAAATCTAACAGTTGTTTAAATATAGAATAAGAGCCATTTAATAATGGCTCTTATTTTTTATATAATTATTTAAATAAATGTATTTATTTTAAAATAAATCATAGTAAGTACAAAATAGTCATCAATGATTTATTAATATACTGATTATATATATATATAACTATTTAAATGATTATAATTGTAATTTTTTTGTAGTTATTTGTTTAATATAAGTTGTTGTAAATAATAGATAAACAGTATGTTTGATTGAAAATTCATCATCATTTTTTTTGTATTTTTATTTTTGTGTGCTACATTCACTTTCGATATTGGCTGATAATAAAAATAATAATGTCAGTTATCTATAAATTTGTGGGCTTTAAGAATTTTTTTAAAAGGATGTGGTGTAACAATGAATATTTTAATGAATAAATTATTAAGTACAGTAATCGCGCCTGTTGTTTTAACATGTGGGCTATTTGGTGTGGCGAATGCTCAAGATCAAGAGCCAGTTGTCATTAAGTTTGCGCATGTTGTTGCAGATTCAACGCCAAAAGGTCAAGGTGCACAATTATTTAAAAAACTTGCAGAAGAAAGATTGCCAGGGAAGGTAAAAGTAGAAGTTTATCCCAACTCATCTTTATATGGTGACGGGCAGGAAATGGATGCATTGCTATTGGGCGATGTGCACATATTAGCGCCATCATTGGCTAAATTTGAACATTACCAAAAGAAAATTCAGTTATTTGACTTGCCATTCATTTTTGATGACATGGATGCAGTTGATCGTTTCCAAAATAGCCCAGCTGGTCAAGAATTATTGACAAGTATGAAAGATAAGGGCATCACAGGTTTAGCTTATTGGCATAATGGTTTGAAACAATTGTCTGCAAATAAAGAGCTACGTACACCAAAAGATGCAAGAGGATTAAAATTCCGCGTTCAGGCATCAGCAGTATTGGAAGAGCAATTTAAAGCATTGCGTGCAAATCCACGTAAAATGGCATTTGCTGAAATGTATCAAGGTTTACAAACAGGTGTTGTAAATGGTGCTGAAAACCCATATTCAAACATCTACTCACAAAAAATTCATGAAGTGCAAAAAAATATTACTGAATCTAATCACGGTACTTTAGATTACATGGTAATTACTAATACAAAATTCTGGGATAGTTTACCTGCTGATGTTCGCACTGAGTTAGAAGCGATTCTTGCTGAAGTGACTTTAGAAGTAAATGCTCAGGCAAATGCACTGAATGAAAATGCTAAAAAGAACATTTTAGAAGCTGGTACAACAGAAATTATTACATTAACACCAGAAGAGCGTGCTCAATGGCGTGATGCTGTACGTCCAGTATGGAAAAAATTTGAAGGTGATATCGGTGCAGAGTTAATCGAAGCGGCGGTTCAATCAAATAATCCATAATTAAAAAATGATTTTTAGCAATACATATTAGTTGTTGAAATAGTAAAACCCCTCATATGAAAAGTATCAGGGGTTGATTGCGTTTTAAATCATAAAGGAAATCTATGTTTATTAAAGCTTATCGCTACATGGATAAATTGTGGCAAAAGACTGAAATTTTTATGATGGTCTTTATCCTCACATCCATGACACTTGTTACATTTATTTACACCATGCTGAACAACCTTTATATGCCATTTTATAAATTGGCCGATTGGATTGCAGGCGAAGAAGAGTCTAAGTTAGAAGTATTTTTATTTGATGCCGGCGACTATATGATGGATTTAGCAAGCTCATTCAGTTGGTCGAATGAGTTTACTAAAGCATCTTTTGCTTGGTTGATTTTCTTTTGTATGTCGTATGGCGTACGTGTTGGTGGTCATATTGGTGTTGATGCACTTGTAAAAGCATTCAATACAACAGCGCAGCGCGTTGCTGCTTATGTCGGATTAGGTGCATGTTTGGCGTATGGCGGCATTATGCTATATGCAAGTATTGATTGGGTTCTGAACTTCTATAATTTAGGCACTATGGCAGAAGGACTAGATCGATTTGGAATTATGCGTTGGCAAATAACCATCATCGTTCCTATTGGTTTCATATTATTAATTTGGCGTTATTTAGAGATTGGTTATCGCATCATGACTCATGAACAAAACTCATTAGGCTTAGCTGACGAAACAGCAGATGCCTTAGCATTAGAAGATATAGATGCAAAAAATGTTAAAGAAAAAGGAGCAATCTAATGACTATTGCTTTTTTATTCATATTGCTACTTATTTTGATGCTGATTGGTGTACCTGTTGCAATTTCCCTTGGATTATCTAGTGCTTTAACGATTATGTTTTTTAGCCCAGATTCCCCAAGAAGCTTGGTTATCAAGATGTTTGAAACATCTGAACATACAACATTATTGGCCATTCCATTTTTCTTGATTGCTGGTGCATTCATGACAACTGGTGGTGTGGCGAGACGTTTGATAGATTTTGCTAATACATGTGTTGGCCATATTCGTGGTGGTTTGGCAATTGGTGCAGTTTTAGCATGTATGCTGTTTGCAGCATTGTCTGGTTCTAGTCCAGCTACAGTAGCGGCAGTTGGCTCTATTGCAATTGCAGGTATGGTGAAGTCTGGTTACCCGAAAGAATTTGGTGCAGGGATCGTTTGTAATGCAGGTACTTTAGGGATTTTAATTCCGCCATCGATCGTGATGGTTGTATATGCTGCAGCCACTGAACAATCAGTTGGTAAAATGTTTATCGCAGGTATTGTTCCTGGTTTGTTATTAGGTGTTGCTTTAATGGTTGCGATTTATATCGTTGCACGAATTAAAAAATTCCCGGCACAACCAAGAGCAACATTTAAAGAGTGGATCACATCTTTTAGACGTGCTGTTTGGGGCTTGTTGCTTATGGTAATTATCCTAGGTGGTATTTACTCTGGGATGTATACGCCTACTGAAGCTGCAGCTGTTGCAGCAGTGTATTCAGCATTAGTTGCGCTCTTTATTTATAAAGACATGAGGATTCGTGACTTTCCTAAAGTCATGTTGGAATCTGGGAAAATGACAGTGATGTTAATGTTCATTATTGCGAATGCTATGTTGTTCGCACATGTATTAACAACAGAGCAGATTCCACAAGCAATTGCATCTTGGGTTATTTCACAAGGTTTATCACCATGGATGTTTTTAGTCATTGTGAATATTGTTTTATTGATTGCAGGTAGCTTTATGGAGCCTTCTGCAGTCATCATGATTTTGGCACCAATTTTCTTCCCGATTTCCATGGAATTAGGCATTGATCCTATTCATTTAGGCATCATTATGGTTGTGAATATGGAAATTGGCTTGATCACGCCACCGATAGGACTAAACTTATTTGTAACATCCGCGGTGACTGGAATGCCAATTACGAAAACAATTAAAGCTGCAACGCCATGGTTGTTGATTTTATTATTCTTCTTGATATTGATTACATATATTCCAGCGATTTCTTTAGGGTTGCCGACGTTATTGAATGCAAAATAATCGTTCGTTAAGCTAATTATTCAGTTGGACGTTAATAAAAGCCTAATAAAAAATATTAGGCTTTTTTAAATTTAATGTGCTTAATTGTAATAAAAAATTTGTGATTGATGAAAATGATCAAGAAATGAAATGATTCATTATGAGAAGAATTGATAATCATTATCTTTTAATTTACAGTTGTCACTTTTCATGGATAATAAGTGCTCTTAAAGCATAGGGTCGTAATTTTGAGTTATTTGTTAGGAAAGTTGTGGCAATGGTTTTGGGTGGCAATTATATTGCTACCTATAGGTGTTATTTTGTCCTCTTATCAAGATATTGATCAAGAATTATGGGCACATTTACTAGAATTTAGAATGCTTACACTGCTGAGCAATACTTTTATTTTATTAATTGGCGTAGGCATTGGTACACTTATTTTGGGCACAACAAGTGCGTGGTTGACTGCTATTTATCGCTTTCCTGGGCAGAAGATATTTTTTTGGGCATTAATGTTACCTCTTGGAATTCCCGCTTATGTAATGGCATTTAGCCAAGTGGGCTTATTTGAATACAGTGGTCCAATGAGTACTTATTTACGAAATAGTTGGGGTTTATCTAAAGGTTTGCCTGATATTCGTAATGCTGCAGGTGTTGTCATGGTGATGAGCTTGGCATTTTATCCTTATGTCTATTTATTGGCTAGAAATGCATTTTCAAGTATGGGCAAAAGATCATTAGAAGTCGGTGCAAGTTTGGGTTTGAATCCTGTACAGGCGTTTTTTAAAATTGCCTTACCGATGGCAAGACCATGGATTGCAGGTGGCACTTTATTAGCATTAATGGAAACTTTAGCCGATTTTGGTACGGTCTCTATTTTTAACTTTGATACATTTACTACTGCAATTTATCAAGCATGGTATTCATTCTTCTCAATTGAAACCGCTAAGCAATTAGCTTCAATTATGATCATCATAGTATTTGCATTATTACTGATAGAGCAATACAGCAGAAAACAAAAAAGATTCACTCAACTAGGCAAATCGCAACAAGAGTTACGCATTCAATTGAAGGGTTGGCAAGCAATATTTGCGACTTTTTACTGCTGTATTATTTTAATTATGGCTTTTATTTTGCCAGTGGGTCAGTTAATTGTATGGGCTTATCAAACATGGGGCAGTGCATTTGATGTGAATTTGTGGAGCTATGCGATGCACTCATTGGTGATTGCTTTATTGGCTGCTTTTTTTGTAATGATCTCAGCTTTAGGTTTGGCCTTGTCTAAACGCTTTATTAAAACGAATCAAAGTATATGGCTAACCAAAATCGCAACATTGGGGTATGGCATTCCGGGAACAATTTTAGCGGTCGGTATTTTTGTACCAGTGGCATGGCTGGATAATCAGTTGATTGAGCTGTTTGGTTTAAGTGAAAGCAGTATGGGCTGGATTAAAGGTACATTGGGCGTATTGATATTGGCATATGCTGTAAGATTTATGGCGATTGCATTCTCTTCTATAGAGTCAGGATTGGAGCGCATTTCACCACAACAGGAAGAGGCTGCTAGAAGCTTGGGAAAAACAGGTGCATCTCTCGTCACAGCCATCCATTTGCCTTTGCTAAAAGGCGCATTAAGCATTGCAATGCTGATGGTTTTTGTCGATGTTATGAAAGAAATGCCCATCATGCTGATGATCCGTCCATTCGGATGGGATACTTTGGCGGTTAGAATTTTTAACTTTACAACAGAAGGTCAATACAGTTTAGCAGCATGGCCTTCTTTATTGATCGTGTTAACAGGGTTAATTCCCGTTTTATTGTTTTCTCGACAGGAGAAGAGAGTGTAATGTGGTTCGCTATAGATAATTTACGGATCGCTTTTGGCCAACGAAAAATAGTTGAACAGCTCAGCATATCTTTGGCTAAAGGTGAAATAGCATGTTTATTAGGCCCTTCTGGTTGTGGTAAAACAACTGTTTTGAGAAGTATTGCGGGGTTTGAAGTTCCTGATTCCGGTCAAATTTTATTGGATGATCAAACATTATTTTCTGAAAATTCTTCGCTGCCACCACATGCAAGACAGGTAGGAATGGTATTTCAAGATTATGCTTTATTTCCTCATTTAACTGTGAAAGATAATATTGCTTTTGGGCTTACGAAATTGAGTAAAGCCGCAAAAGAAGCACGTGTTAAAGAGCTATTATCGCTCATTAATTTAGAATCTTATGGGGATTACTATCCTCATCAATTATCAGGTGGGCAACAACAGAGAGTTGCAACTGCGCGTGCATTAGCACCAAAACCAAAACTGTTGCTGTTAGATGAACCTTTTTCAAATTTAGATGCTGATTTAAGAACAAGTTTGGCACAAGAGATTCGCAATTTGTTAAAAGCTGAAGGCATTACTGCAATTTTAGTGACACATGATCAACAAGAAGCTTTTGCTTTTTCAGATAAGATAGGTATTTTATCTGATGGCGTTTTACAGCAGTGGGATAGCCCTGAAAATTTATTTCATAAGCCTTGTAATGAAAAAGTGGCTTCATTTTTAGGAAAAGGGCAGTGGCTTAAAGCATTTGTCAAAAGTGAAACAGTCTTGCAAAGTGCTTTGGGGCAACATTATTATGATGTTCCACATGGTTTATCTATTGGGACAGAAGTTAAGCTATTAGTGCGAACTCATGAGGTTTTGTGCTGCGAAGATATTGCACATAATGCAAAAGTTGTTCAGACTGATTTTCAGGGGGAGCATATTCGGCATCATATTGAGTTAATGAATGGTGAAAAGCTTGTTGCAGATTGGCCATGCATTCGCAAAGGAAATGTAGCGATTACATTGAATGTTGGAGAGGTGATCGCATTTTAATAAAAAAAGCCGCATAGTAACTCATGCGGCTTTTTATTGACTGATCAAATAGACAATTAACGATAACCAGCGCGATCCATAATGATGACAGCTTCTTTTTGTTTGCTGCCTGCATTCGATACGTTAATTACATTTTGTTTATATGCACCCCATTTTGCGATTTCTGGGCTTGGTGCAACTTTTGAGTTTGCAGGGAACTCATAATTTAAATCAGTGAATAGGTTTTGTGCATCATCAGTTGATAACCACTCAATGAATTTTTGTGCTTCTTCTTTATTTTTTGAATATTTGGCAACGCCTGCACCAGAAACATTCACATGTGTACCATTGCTTTCTTGATCCGCCCAAAATAATTCCACAGGCAACTCAGGCTTTTGATTCAATAAGCGACCAAAATAATAAGTATTTGCAATGCCAACTTCGCATTGACCCGCTGCGATTGCTTCCAAAAGTGCTGTATCATCTGCAAATGGCTGTGTTGCTAAGTTATTAACCCAGCCTTTTACCATGTTTTCTGTTTTTTCTGGACCAATATCAGTGATGTACATTGCCACAAGAGATTGGTTGTAAACTTTTTTAGAAGTGCGTAGGCATAATTTGCCCTTCCATTTTGGATCAGCTAAGTCTTCATATGAAGAAAGATCAGCAGGATTAACTTTATCTTTATTATAGAAAATTGTTCTAGCGCGTACTGATAAGCCAAACCACTCATTATTTTCATCGCGAAGATGAGCGGGGATATTTTCTTCTAAAACTGTAGATTCAATTGGTTGCAATAAACCCATTTGTGATGCTTGCCATAAATTACCACCATCTACAGTGATTAATATATCTGCAGGTGAGTTTTTACCTTCAGCACGCATACGTTCCATTAAAGGACCTTCTTTGTCTGAGACCAATTTAATATCTACACCTGTTTGCTCTTTATATTTAGCAATGGCTGGTTGCAATAATTGCTCGGCACGAGAAGAATATACTGTTAATTCTTGTGCTACTAAAGGTGAAATGCTTAAAGCCAATAGTGATAAGGTAAATAATTTAGACATTGTTGCTCCATGAGTAATTGTCAAACGTAAGTTAGTGATATATATGAATGATAATCATTATCACCAATTGGATGAGATAATAGTCTATAAGCTGTTAAGAGTCTATAGAATTATTGAAAATTTTTACTCATATCATGAAGTGTATTGAATTTCTCATAAGGCTTTTAGGGATAATAAGAAACCCCCATTTAAAGCGACTTAAATGGGGGGGAGTGTAATGTTTAAATTTGAAAATTCTACATGTACATTTTCCACAGATAGATGTATGTTAAAAAAGTTCCATTTATGTTTTATGCACAATAATCTTTTATAATATTCCTAGCTCCACGATGTGCAACCATAATAACAACAGCATTTGTATTACCGCTCACAATATGCGGGAAAATTGAGCTATCAATGACTCTTAAAGAATCAATACCTCTAACCTTTAAATCAATATCTAATACATCATCTTCGTTAGGTCCCATTCCACATGTGCCGACAGGATGAAATACTGTTAATGATTCATTGCGGACAAATTCTTCCAGTTTTTTATCATCATTATGAATACTTGAATCAGGAACGATAACTTCAGAGATGATATTTTTCATCGCGGGTGTATCAAAAAAAGTTAAACCAAATTTTACGGCATCAACCATCGCTTTAAGATCATGGGGAGCAGATAAATAATTTGCACGAATAATAGGTAGATCAGTAGGGTCATTGCTTTTAAGAGTAACACTACCTTTAGACTCAGGATAAACTTGCCCTAATTTTAAAGTAAAACCTTCAATAACATCATTCTTGACATTAGTACGGCCAAAATTTTCTATTAAAGGGAATGAATGTATTTGTGTATCTCTACGTCCATCTCCATCAATATCAAAGAAGCCACATCCCTCTAATATATTGGAACTTGCAATACCATTTTTAAAAAACAACCATTGTAAGCCATTCCTTAATTTCTTTATTCCCATACTTTCAGAAATAATGCTGATAGGTTCTTTTAATAATCCACGTAAATTAATATGAAGGTGATCTTGTAAGTTTTTCCCTACTTTTGGAGAATGATGAATGACAGAAATTCCTAATTGTTCTAACTCTATTTGATCGCCAATACCTGATAGCATCAAGATTTTAGGTGAACCGATAGCACCACTTGACAATATGACTTCATGATTTGCATAAGCGTTAATCTTATTGCCATTTTGTTGATAAGATACACCGATTGCTTTTTTATTTTCAATTAAGATTTTTTCAATTAGACAATCGGTCAATATGGTTAGTCTAGAATTATTTCTTACCCGATTTAGCCATGAATAAGCTGTACTTGCACGATATCCTTTATGAGTCGTTGTTTGAAAAAAACCAACAACATTATTTTTATTTTCACCATTAAAATCGTTAGTGTATTCATAGCCTAATTCTTGTCCAGCTTTGATAAAGGTATGGCTTAATTGATGACGATAACGATTTTCAGAAACATGTTGATGGCCTAAACTTCCATGAAATTCTCCAGATAATGACTCATTATTTTCCGAAGCAATGAAATCTTTTAAAACACTATGATAATCCCATCCTGCACAGCCATATTTATATGCCCAGTCATTATAATCTTCTGGGATACCGCGAATATATGCCATACCATTTACGCTACTGCTACCACCTATAATTTTCCCTTGTGGAATTTCCATACGACGTTGGTTTAAGTATGGCTCAGGTTCTGTTTGGTAAGCCCATACATGATTTGCCATCATATATGGCATACTTGCTGGTATTTTAGCGTGTATAGTTTTATCTTTTGATCCTGCCTCAATTAACAAAACTGTTGCATTGGTCTGTTCTATCAGCATCGTAGCAATTACACAGCCAGCAGATCCTGCGCCAACAACAATAAAGTCATAATTATCTCTCATAATTTCTCCTTATATTCCACTTCAAAGTAGCAAATTTTTATATATTTCTATTATTTGAATTTAAATGGTTTTTAACTAATAAGTTAGTAATATTTAATGTCTCAATAAAAAATTAATTTGTCCACTTATTTCGAATAAATTGGAAAATAATTGATTTCAATGTAATAGTTGCTATGAAATTAGAGAGAAATCATTTAAATCTTATAATTTATAATCTATATAGCCGAAAAGATTTTAGAGTTTGAATTTCAGTGTTCAGAGCTATGTGATTAGCCAATATATGTGAAATACTTTAAGCAATTCGTTCAACTCAAACCCCATTTAAAGCGACTTAAATGGGGGAGTGTAATGTTTAAATTACAATCTGATTTTGAATATTAATGTGCGATACAGATTGTTTTTGTTTCTGTGAAACTTTCAACAGAAGTTTTGCCAAATTCTCTACCGATCCCAGACTGTTTAACACCGCCAAATGGCATTGCAGGATCTAGTGGAATATGTGTATTCACCCAAACAGTCCCTGATTTAATTTTGGGAATCATATTCATGGCAAGTGATAAATTATTGGTCCACAAGCTCGCTGCGAGGCCATATTCCGAGTCATTTGCCAATTGTATTGCTTCATCTTCAGTTTTAAATGGTACTAGTGTGATTACTGGGCCAAAGACTTCTTGTTTTAGAATTTGACTACCAATTGTAATATCAGTCACTAAAGTAGGTGGAACGAAATAGCCTGATTGTTTATTGGGCATCTCAGCAGAGATAACATTTGCACCTTCTTCAATTGCTTTATTAAGATGTGCTAAGATGCTTTGTTGTTGTTTCAAGGATGTAACAGGATGTATTTGTGTTGCTTCATCTAAACCTGAGCCAATAACGAGATTTTTAATTACTTTGCTAAGTTCATGTTTGACTGCTTGATAAATATTTTCATGAATATAAATTCGTGATGCAGCTGCGCATACTTGTCCACTGTTAAGGAATGACCCCATCATGATGCCATTAATAATTTTAGGCATATCCACATCATCCATAATGATCATTGGATTTTTACCGCCCAATTCCAATGAAAAATGCGCCATATGTTCAATAGCTGCTTTGCCGACTAATTTTCCAACAGCAGTAGAGCCTGTAAACGTTACTTTTCTAATTAATGGGTGCTCTACTAATGCTTGGCCAACAGAACCATCAGCACCCACTAAAACATTGAATACACCTGCTGGTACTCCTGCTTCTATAGCCAGTTGTGCCAAATATAAAGCTGTTAATGGTGTTTCATGTGCAGGTTTTAAAACCACTGAACAACCAGCTGCGAGCGCAGGAATGCTTTTCCATGCAGCGATTGCGAGTGGAAAGTTCCAAGGAGCGATGGCTGCAACAACACCAATCGGTTCTTTTTTGGTAAAGGCTGTGTGTTTTGTATTAGGAGGAACAGCAATGGAAACATCAAAAGTATCCCCGGTGATTTTAGTACACCAGCCTGCAATATATCGAATGTATTCAGCAGTTGATTGAACTTCAACAGCACGAGCAATATGAATGGATTTACCTTGATTCAATGTTTCTAATTGTGCGAGTGTTTCACCATGTTCTAACAGTAATTCTGACAACTTATACAGTACTTTTTCTCTGTCAGCAGGGCGCATGCCAGACCAGCGTTGATCTTCAAATGCTGCATGTGCATTTTCAACAGCAAGATTCATGTCAGAAATTTGACACATTTTAACATCAGTTAAAGCATCACCTGTTGCAGGGTTATATACCGCCATGGTTGGCTGATCTTTAGCAGAGATGATTTTTCCATCAATAAACGATGCCAATGGTTGATTTAAAAATGCGCTTACACTTGGTAAAATTGGTGTTTCACTCATCCTGTTCTCCTTTGTAAGCCCTATTAGTTCTTAAGCGCTAATAGGGCATCTATGATTTATTTTAAAGTGCAGATAAATAATGCTTAACAAAGAAATCGCTATGCACTTCCCATAATACTTTAGTGCCTTTTTCAACGATCCAGCTATCACCTTCATTTAATACAAATTTTTCACCTGTATCTTCATTTGTTAAGGTAATTTGTCCCGTTACGATCACCGCTTGTTCTGTAAATGGATATACCATACGGAATTTACTTTTTTCAACACCAAAGTAACCACCGCTGATTGGCAATTCCGGATTGCCTACAGTAAATTTTCCATAAGCATTGCCAGTGCCTTCTAGAATTTCTGATCCGAGATCAGCTACAGTGCCCCAGCTGTCAAGTTCATTTAACTGTACATTTTTTTTAATTTTTTGCATGGTTATGCTCCTTTATTAATTAGCGACGGCCATTAAAATAGCCAGAAAGTTGGTGAAAAGATTTTGCACCAGTGAGTAAAAATGGTCTAAATAGATCTTTACCAATGATGGATTTATGTTTAACTCGGGCAAATAGGTCATAGTGACCTTTTTGTTCTCGAATGCCTTCTGCTAATACTTTACAAACAATATGACTGGGTGTTACACCAAAGCCTGAATAACCTTGGCAATAGAAAACATTAGGATGATTGGGTAAGCTACCAATTTGTGGGAATAGGTTGGCACTACATGCCATTGGTCCGCCCCATGCTAAATCAATGTGAACTTTCTCTAAATATGGGAATATCTTTAGCATATTTTTTCTGTTGTATGCTTTTAAATCACTAGGTGTATGTTCAACAAAATAAGTGGCGCTTCCAAAAAGTAAACGGTTTTCATTGGTGACTCTGTAATAATCAATGACGGGTCTTATATCGCTATATGCACCTCGAATAGGGCTGATTTGCTCTATTAATTCATCAGATAATGGCTCAGTCATCATCTGATAAGCGAAAGTGTTGATGGTTTTTTTATGTAACTCAGGTTCCATTTTGTTTAAAAAACTATCGCAAGCCCATAGTAATTTTTTAGCGGTAACTGTGCCTTTAGCGGTACGGACAACAATTTTTTCACCATAAGTTACTTCTAGAGCAGGGCTATATTCAAAGATTTTTACCCCATAAGAACTGAGTGCTTTTGCTTCGCCGAGTAAGAGGTTGAGTGAGTGTACTTGGCCAGCACCCATATGTACTAAGCCACTTTCATAAGCTTTGGAGCCAATTACAGATTGTACATCGTTGCCATACACCATATAAATATCACTATTAGGATCAACCGATTTGAAATCTTTTTCCCATGATTGCAAGGTCTTAGTTTGGCGGTTATTGAATGCCATATAAGCATATCCATGTCTGAAATCAGCATCAATATCGTATTTTTTGATACGATCTTGAATAATCTGTGAACCTAAGTTACTAATTTCAAATAAGGTTTTAACACCTTCTTTACCAACACTGCTTTCTAAACATTCAATATCATGTCCAATACCAGCCATGATCTGGCCACCATTGCGCCCTGTACCACCATATCCTAGATATTTCGCTTCTAAAACAGCGATGCTGGTAATGCCATTTTCTGCCAATTCTAATGATGTATTAATCCCCGTAAATCCACCGCCAATTACAACAACATCAACATTAATATTTTCTTCAAGTTCTGGGAAATTTATAAAATATTTTTTAGTGGCCGTGTAGTAGGTGGCTGTATCAATCTCTATGCTCATTTGCTTATCCTCGTCCTCAGTGATTCATTTTGTAATGAATTCGTTGTGCTTCTTATTGTTAGAGATATGCGTAGGATAAAATAGAATAAATCAGAACATCTGATGATCTATTGGAATGAAATATAAAATTATAAAACTTGACAAAATCACAAAACTAATCACTACTAACTTAGTAAAAAAATATGATGATAAATCATTAAATCTTTGAATTTTATCTCATTTTTGTCGAGGTTAATAATGTTTCAAGTAGATAGAGTAGCAAGAGAAGTGCGGACTATACAGCCATACTTTACATTAAGTACAAGTTTGAATTACGACATTAAAATTATGAATGATTCATGCATTTCTCATTTTTATAGTTTTACTGCAGATTTGTCCGATGGTCAGGTTTTTGCCATTCCTGATGCCAGTGTCGACATTCTTTTTTTATGTGATGGTAATGACTCTAAAGCCAGGCTTTGTGGCACAACAACGACAGCAAGATTGGTCGAAATACAGAAAGGTAAACGATATTTTGGCGTTCGTTTTAAACCAGGTTTCATTCCAAAATTTGTGAATGTTGAACCTAAAAATTTAGTCGACTCTGAGTATTCATTATATGATTTATTTTCGAAATCTCACGATTTGATCCAAAAACTGAGTGTGTTAAATGATATAGAAGATTTATCTAGCTGTTTTATAAGGTTTTTTAATGATCATATGGATCGTGATTTGTCTTCTTTTGGGCTACAAATTCGAGATTTAATTACCTTAAGTGAAGGTGATATACGCATTGGTGATTTGGAAAAATATACCGGATATTCTTCACGTTATATCAGTAAGGTTTTTGTAGATAATTTTGGTTTATCTCCAAAGAGTTATGCGCTTATTATTAGGTTTCAAAGAGTGATGCAACGTATGATTATAGATAATCGACTCAGTTTGACTGATCTCGCTTCTGATGAAGGCTATGCAGATCAGTCTCATTTCCTACGTGAATTTAAGCGATTTGCCGCACAGACTCCCAGTATATTTATTCGTACGGTTAAAGAAAAAGATAATATAAATCAATTGCATATTGGTGATGAATTAATTGCTTTTAGAAACTAATAATGTTCCGATTTATTCTATTACCCATTCTCTTATGCGCTCTATACTGAAATTCACTAATAAATTAGTTTAATTACATAAAGACTACGAATGGGGGTGTAGGATGGAGTCTCAAGGTCAAACAAAAAGAAGTTTAGGTTTGGCATCATTAGTATTTTTTGTTGTTGCAGCTGCATCACCGTTAACGGGCTTAATTGGTGCGATGCCTGTTGCTATATTAGAGGGTAATGGTGCTGGTATATCAGGCATTTATGTACTATCTGGAATGATTTTGCTTTTATTTGCTATCGGTTTTATTACCATGAGTAAATATATTAAAAATTCAGGTGCATTTTATGCTTATATTTCTGCTGGTTTAGGCAGTAAATTAGGTGTCAGTGGATTATCACTAGCAATCTTGGCTTATGCTTCCATTCAAATTGCTATTGCTGCAATTTTTGGTTTATTTACGCAAATATTTTTTGTGGAATATTTGGGTTTTGACTTGCCTTGGTGGATTTATACGATTGTCATGTTGCTATTCGTCTGTTTCTTAGGTGTAGAGCGAATTGAGATTGGCGGTAAAATTTTAGGCATTTTAATGCTATTAGAAGTTGGTATTGCACTTTTAGTGGCTTGCGTTATCGTTTTTAAACAAGGCAGTTTAGGAGCTTTAGATGCGAAGCCTTTTATGCCAAGTATTGTTTTTGATGGCAATGTTGGGATGGCGCTAGTATTTTCAGTGGCTGCTTTTATTGGCTTTGAAGCAACCGCTATTTACACAGAAGAGTGCAAAAATCCAGAACGCAATATTCCTTTAGCAACCATTATTGCTGTTTTATTAATTACAAGTTTTTTTGCATTTTGTAGCTGGGCATTAATTCAAGCTCATGGCTCTGATTATATTCGCGAAGCTGTAGCAGCCAATCCTGAATTATTTGTATTTCAGTTAGCTGAGTCAGCATTGGGCAAGTGGTCAGTGTTAACTATTAATATTTTGTTGATCACAAGTTTATTTGCAGCAACCCAATCTTTTCATAACAATATTGCTCGTTATTTTTATGTAATGTCACGTGATGGACTGTTTTGGAATAAATTAGCAGTTTTACATCCTACAAAACAAACCCCCTATATTTCTAGTGTTTGTCAGACAGTTTTTATGATTACCATGATCGTATTGTTGGCTTTATTAGGACAGGATCCTTTGATTGATATTTTTACATGGGGATCAGCGATTACAACGATGGCTATTTTATTGTTGCAAATTTTTGTTTCTATTGCTGTGATCGCTTTTTTTAATAAAAGACCGGAATTAGCGCTACCAAAATGGAAAGTTCTCTACGCACCTATTTTAGCGTCCATTTTAATGTCGATTGTGTTGTATATCGTAACAATGAATCTAGATGTATTGAGTGGAATTAAATCTAAAGTGATCTATTTAGTACCAATATTGGTATTTGGTTCAGCGATTTGTGGGTATTTCTATGCCTCTATTTTAAGTCGGTTCTTGCCATCGTATCAAAAGCGCTTAGCTCAATTGATTAACAACGTTTAATGATTATAAAGATAGAGAGGATATGGGAATGAAAAAAACAACTTTAGCGACATTGTGTGTCTCTTTGTTTGGACATAGTTTTGCTGACGATGCGCTTACTAAACCTAATGTATTATTGATAGTGGCTGATGATATGGGGTTTTCAGATATTTCACCATTTGGTGGCGAAATACCAACACCTAATTTACAGACTTTGGCAGAAGAAGGTGTACGTTTTAATCAATATTACACCTCTCCAATGTCTGCACCTGCTCGTTCTATGCTGATGACAGGAAATACTAATCATCAGGCAGGGATGGGAGGGATGTGGTGGTATGACTCCACTGAAGGTCAGCCTGGTTATGAAATGCAGCTGACTGAGCGGGTTAAAACGATGCCTGAAGTCTTCCAACAAAATGGCTATGAAACTTTGATGGCGGGTAAATGGCATATCGGTTTTAAAGATGGTGCAAAACCAACAGATCGTGGTTTTAATCATGCTTATGCATTTATGGGCGGTGGTGCTAGCCATTTTGCAGACATGATGCCGTTAGGTGCGCCAGAAAAATTCCACACATATTACACATTAGATGGTGAAAAAGTTACGCCGCCTGAAGATTTTTACTCTTCTACATTCTACGCACAACAATTATCTCAGTGGATCAAAGAAACACCAAAGGATCAGCCAATTTTTGCATATTTAGCTTTTACGGCACCACATGATCCTATTCAGGCACCAGATGAATGGATAGAAAAGTTTAAAGATAAATATAAAGATGGATATGAACCAGTTTATTTAGCGCGTATGAAAGCTTTGGTAGATCAAGGACTGATTGCTAAAGGAATTCCTATTCCTGATCTTAAGTTAGCAGAAACATGGGGTGCATTATCTGATGAGGAAAAATTAAGAGAAAGCAGAAAAATGCAGGTCTATGCAGCTATGATCGCAATTATGGATGAACAAATTGGCGATGTCTTAAAAACATTAAAAGATACTGGTCGTTATGATAATACGATTGTTGCTTTTGTTACGGATAATGGTGCAAATCCAGGTGGTAGAGAGTTATATGATGAGGAAGAGTTTTGGCGATTAATGCATGTAGATGACAGCATAGAAAACTTAGGACGCAAAGGCTCATTTGCATCTGTTGGTGCGAATTGGGCAAATGTTAATAATGCACCTTATCAAATGCTACATAAAACTACTGCAGCACAAGGCGGCATCAATACCGATTTTATTTTAAAAGCACCGATGTTAAATCCTGCTTTAAAAGGTGAGGTGAGTTCTAACTATATTGCAGCCTATGATTTAGCACCAACATTGTATGACTTGACTAATGTTGAAGTGAATATTCCAAAGGATCGTTTACAGTTTTATGGAGTTAGCCATAAAACTAATTTAGTAGAGGGTAAAAGAGAGCAGTTGCGCAATACTTTTGCAGTCGAATTGCATAATCAATCGGCTTATATAGAAGGTGATTGGAAGATTCGACGTTTGAGTAGTACTTATCCTAAAGCAACGTTGGGGGAGTGGTTATTGTTCAACATTAAAAATGATCCATTAGAAACAATAAATTTAGCCACAGAGCAACCTGAAAAATTAGTAGATTTAATTCAAAAGTATGAAGATTATCGTCAAAACACTTTTATTCAAGAAGCAGAAGGGCAGTATATTCCCTATGAAGGATAAGTTAGGCGCTTGAAGAAATTCTTAAATAGAGTAAAAGGATTAATTGTTGATCCTTTTTTTTATCATCGTAGAATCCTTATCGTAAAGGTAATATATAATGCCTCACATATTTTATAACTAATCAAAATCTGAGGTTTTATGCGATCTTTAATGTGGTTTCGATCTGATTTACGCATTCATGATAATGAAGCTTTGTACAATGCGATTCATCATGGTCAAACGATAGCGCTCTTTGTGGTTTCGCCAAATGATTGGGAGCAACATAATGATGCTAAGTTAAAATTAGCATTTATGTGGCGTAATCTACAAGAACTGAAAGAGGCCTTGAGTAAAAAAAACATTCCTTTAAAAGTGGTTGCTGTGGATGCTTGGACGGAAATTCCTGAAAGTATTGAACAATTGATGGTGGCGCATAACATTTCATCGCTTTATTTTAATCATGAAGTGGGTGTGAATGAGGTTGAGAGAGATCGTGCAGTTTATCGACATTTAAAGCAAAAAAATCTTAATATTCATCATTATTATGATAATTATTTAGTTAAGTTAGGTTCCATACTCAATGGTGAAAACCAACCTTATAAAGTGTTTACAGCTTTTAAAAAGCGTTTAATCGATGTGTTGCAATACACTTATTTTGAAAATTATTCTGATATACCAACTCAAACGAAATTAGACATTGAAAGTGATGATGTTTCAACGAATCCTTATGAAGCCTTTGATAATTTAACCTATAAAGCAGGTGAAAATGCTGCATTTGAAATTCTTCAGAGCTTTTTAAAAGAAGATATTTATAAATATCATATCAATCGAGATATTCCATCATTAGATGGCACTAGCCGTTTATCTCCTTATCTTGCTTTGGGGATTGTATCTGTGAAGGCATTATTGAAAGAAGCTTTAATTTTAAATGAAGGCGATTATCATACAGGGCATGAAGGCATTTTAACTTGGATGAATGAGCTTTATTGGCGCGAGTTTTATAGCCACATTATGTGGAACTTTCCACGAGTGTCTAAGAATCGAGCTTTTATAGAAAAAACAGAAAATATTCTGTGGCGTGATAGTGAATCAGATTTTGAAGCATGGAAAAACGGTAAAACAGGTATTCCAATTGTTGATGCTTTTATGCGACAACTTAAAGCGACAGGTTGGATGCACAATCGTGGGCGCATGATTACAGCAATGTTTCTAACAAAAAACTTATTGATTGATTGGCGCAAAGGTGAAGCATGGTTTATGCAAAACTTAATCGATGGTGATTTTGCTGCCAATAATGGCGGTTGGCAATGGTCAGCTTCGACAGGAACAGATGCTGTGCCATATTTTCGAGTATTTAACCCTGAGACTCAATCTGAACGATTTGATCCAAATGGTGATTTTATTCGCAAATGGTGTCCTGAATTGGCACGCTTGGATAATAAAAAGATCCTAAAAGCACAAAAAAATGCGATTGTAGATTTAAAAAGCAGTAGAGTGCGGGCGATTGATGCTTTTAAATCTTTGGGGTAATGATTGGCTTTATATGAAGATTGAAATGAATTAGAGGCATGATTTTCAAAAGTATCTATAATGTCGTGCAAATGTTTATGTTGATCTTTATTGTATTGGCAAAATTTTTTTATATTGTAAATACGAGGCGAATATGGGAAAGAAGCGGTTATCTAAAGGGGTTGTAATTCCTGATAAAGATAAAAAAGTGATTGATGTCTTATTGGGCATGGATAAAGATGCTTCTGATGATGAGTTCATTCTGGCATTTAGAAAGAAATATCCAGAAGATTGGAAGAGAGTTGAAGAGCGTTATAACGAGTATCAAAGCTTAGTTAAAAAAGGTAATACACCACCGATGGCTAAGCCTTTTCAGTATGTATTAAATGCTGCAAAAATTATTCGTTCGCGTTATAAAAAAGGCGAAGATTTAAATGGCATGTTGGATGTATTGAATGCACCAAAACCACTCTTTACGGAAGGTGTTCCACCTGATTTTGATGCTTTGATGAAAAAATTACAAGATCGTAGTAGCTACGAACGCAGAGTTGATGCGATTAAAAAGTTGGGTAAATATAAGTGCAAGGAAGTGATTGATGAATTTTTGTCTATCATGAAAACAGATCCTGTGAATGATGTGAGAGAAGCTGCTTATAATCGTTTACAAATTTTTGGATATGACATTAGTCGCCCAAGAAAAGCGCCAATGTTTGTGGATAAAGATCTAAAAGAAAAATTGATGGAAGTGGCGAGCTCTTTGCATGAAGATTTTTCTTATGATCGCTTTGAATCTAAGTTTCGTGCGATTTATCCTGAAGAGTATGATTTGTATAAATATCAAAAAAATGTATTGTTTAAAGGTTGGCTAACAGTACAAATCAAGCAATTGCCAAAACAGTTGTAGTATGTAAAAAAGCCCCAATAAAGGGGCTTTTTGTTCATTAAATTTATAGTACTTATGATTCAAGTTCAGCGCGAACAATTGCAGCACCAGCACTTAATGCATGTAATTTACCTTTGGCAACATTGCGCGGCAATGGTGCCATGCCACAGTTTGTTGAAGGATAAAGGTTTTCAGCATCAACAAATTGCAATGCTTTACGCAATGTATCTGCCACTTCTTCAGCAGTTTCAATTTGATGAGTGGCGACATCAATTGCACCCACCATCACTTTTTTACCACGAATTAGTTCGATTAAATCCATTGGAACGTGTGAATTTTGACACTCTAAAGAGATGATATCTAATTTAGATTTTTGTAATTTAGGGAATGACTCTTCATATTGACGCCATTCTGAGCCCAATGTTTTCTTCCAATCAGTGTTTGCTTTAATGCCATAACCGTAGCAAATATGCACAGCTGTTTGGCATTTTAAGCCTTCGATGGCTCTTTCTAATGTTGGAATACCCCAATCATTCACTTCATCAAAGAAAACGTTGAATGCAGGCTCGTCAAATTGAATGATATCAACGCCTGCGGCTTCTAATTCTAGTGCTTCTTGATTTAGAATTTTTGCAAATTCCCACGCCAATTTTTCACGGCTTTTGTAATGACCATCATACAAAGTATCAATCATAGTCATAGGTCCAGGTAAAGCCCATTTAATTGGTTGATCTGTTTGAGAGCGCAAAAATTTAGCATCTTCGACAAATACAGATTTAGGGCGAGAAACAGCACCCACAACTGATGGTACACTTGCTTCGTAACGATCACGGATTTTCATGATTTCGCGTTTTTCAAAATCTACGCCATCTAAATGCTCGATGAATGTTGTGACGAAATGTTGGCGTGTTTGTTCACCATCACTCACAATATCAATGCCTGCATGCAATTGTTCTTGAAGTGATAACAAGAGCGCATCACGTTTGCCATCTAACAGTTGTTCACCCTCTAATTTCCAAGGTGACCATAATTTTTCAGGTTCTGCGAGCCAAGATGGTTTTGGTAAGCTGCCAGCAGTTGAAGTGGGTAATAATTTTTTCATAATCGGTAATTTTTATCCTAGGTAAATTAAATAGCGAGATTGTTGGTAGATAATGATGCAAGAATATTTTGGTAAGGCTTAATGAAATGCTCCTCAGTGAACTTGCCTTGTTCGATAGCCAATTGAGTGCGTTCAGCTCGGTCATAAACAATGCGTGTTAATGAGAAGTTTTCATTTTGTAAGCTTGGTTGATAAACTTCACCGGCAACAGCATTTGCATTATAAATTTCAGGACGATAGATTTTTTGGAATGTTTCCATTGTGCTGATCGTACTGATTAATTCTAGGTTTGTGTAATCATTCAAAAGATCACCACTGAAGTAAAATGCTAATGGTGCAACGCTATTTGGCGGCATGAAGTAACGCACTCTTAATCCCATTTTTGCAAAATATTGGTCAGTTGAAGAGAATTCATTCAGCACATACTCAGAGCCCAAAATAGGGTGAGTATTTGTCGTGCGATGATAGACTTTATTACTCGCCACGCTTAAACAGATCACAGGTTGTGTATTAAAATGCTGTTTAAATGTCTCAGAGCTAACAAAATCTTTATAGAGATTGCCATGTAAATCACCAAAATTTTCAGGGATACTGAATGTTTCTTTATCTTTGTTGTGTTCTAACAGTAGAACGCTGAAATCATAATCACGGACATACGATGAAAAACTGTTGCCCACAATTCCTTGAATGCGTTTATTGGTAGTATGATCAACGATATTTGTTTTCAAAACTTCAATGATCGGGAAAGCATCACCGCTATTACCAATGTCCATACCGACAGAAACAATTTCTAATTCAATAGAATAACGATCACCTTTAGGATTATCCCAATTCGCTAAGCTATTAAAGCGTTCGTTCATCATTTTTAAAGTATTACGCAAGTTTTCTTGGCGGCTTTCACCGCGTGCCAAGTTGGCAAAATTTGTTGTTAAGCGCGTATTATTAGATGGATGATAATTTTCATCAAAACGAATACTTTTCAGCGAATATGTAAATTGTTTACTCATGGTGATTTGCCCCTAATCTTTGCGTTAAAGCTTGAATTTATGAATTAGAGAAGTTATACCTAAATCAAATCATGAATAAAAATGATTTGAATTCATTGAACAATGAATTTAATTCATGTATTGAGCGAGAAATTAAATATTATTGCGGTGAACATTGATAATACAAGAGTTTTTCTATTAAAACATATATGTTTTGCATGAATAAAATTTCATGTGGCTAGATTAAAATATGAAATATTTAAAATATTGAGCTAAATACATTAAAAGATTGAAATTTCATGGATAGAAAAAGACCGCTGAATATTAGCGGTCTTTGTGTGTTTAAGCTGAGATGGTTTTAAAATATAGCTCAAGTAGTGCTTCGCTATTAACATCTATGCAGATGTTTTGTTTTGGTTGATTGCTCCACTCATCCATTGGGAAAATACGAGGATTATCTTTAAACATGGTGTGTCCAATTGCAGGTCCTTCTGTGACAACCCTGATATTTCCGCGTTTAGTGGTAAATAGTGATGGATCCACTGCATAAGCAAGGGCGGAATAATCATGTACATGAAAGCCATCCATATTGAATGCTTTTTTATGGAAGTTGGCATAAAAAGGAGTAATTTGGCCAAGAAATTCGCCATATTTTTCTGATGATTTTGCGATTTTTGCAATGTAATTGCCATCCATAACAGATAATTTTGTTACGTCTAAACCGACAACTGTCACTGGCCATGGAGATGTAAAAACGATGTCAGCTGCATGCGGATCATCAATAATGTTCGCTTCTGCAAACGGGGAAACATTGCCTGTATGACCATGATGACCAAAAGCTCCACCCATAATAATCACTTCTTTGACTAAGCCTGTAATTGATGGATCTTTTTGTACGGCTAAGGCTAAGTTAGTGAGAGGGCCAACTGCAATCAATGTGATTTCATGTGGATTTGCATGGATTTGTTCAATGATGTAATCATACGCATTATGATTATTTAATGTGCCAAAGTCTTCTTGTGGAATGTCAATGTCGCCCAGTCCATTATTACCATGCACAATGGCAGCTGGATCTCTTGCAATGATTTTAAGCGGTGATGCTGCGCCCATCGCAATATCTGCAGACAGCCCAAATTTACGCTTAAGATGCAGAGCATTATTTGTTGTAGTTTCGATGGTTGCATTACCAAAAACTGTAGTAATGCCTATTAAATCAATATCTTTATGTTCATGTGCAAATATGATTGCCATTGCATCATCAATCCCAGGATCTGTATCTAAAATGACTTTTTTACTCATTGTTATCACCTTATAAAAGTTATGAAATTTATAGTTATTGGATCATTCGTCATATGCTGATTCAAAGTGTATGCAAAAGATCGGTGAAGCACAATCATATTTATGCTTAAAAATATTCTGTGGTTTGTTTAAATTTCAAAATTTTTTAGTGTGATTGGATGATTAATTTGAGCATTTATTGCTTCTTTTTAACAGTGATTTAAAAAACTAATGATGTTTTTTGGTGGATTTAATAAATATATTATTTGAATATTTTGGCATATTTTTAAATATTTACTGCTAATTAGCTAAATATAGATGATTTTTTTGTAAATTTGAATTTTGTATGTTTTGGTAAACAAATGTATTTTTATGATTGTATTGATGGTTTTTAAAAATTAATTCAATTCTTAAATCAATGTGTTGCATATTTAATTAAAGCTTATTTTTGCCCGAAAAAATATCGCTTAACTCTTTGATTCGTTTTTATTCAGTTATTGCCAACGATAAATTTATGATGCAGAATACGCCGCTAATTTGTCCTAGACAAATTGACACTTATTTTTATTAACGGAGGGCCACTAGATATAACAACATAATGTTGTAAGTATCTTGGCATTGATAGCTTAACAATTACTGTTAGATTAAAAGAACAAAGAAAATTGAATCAAAATTAGATTTATGAGCTAAGTAAATCTGAGCGTAATGTATCATTAGGTGGATAGTTATAATTCAATCCAATGCGTGCTTTTATTACCACAGTAGAACTTTTTTAACAGAGGGTTTGACATGGGAACAACACCATTATCTTCATTAGATAATCAATATTATGTAGATCGACAAGCAAGCTTCGAATCAAACGCACGAAGTTATCCTAGAAAATTTCCGATTTCAATCAAAAAAGCGCAAGGCTCATGGTTGGAAGATGTTGAAGGAAAAAGGTATCTAGATTGTCTCGCAGGCGCAGGCACATTAGCATTAGGGCATAATCACCCTAAAATTATTCAATCAATTAAAGATGTTTTAGAGAGCGAACTTCCGTTACACACGCTCGATTTGACGACGCCTTTAAAAGATCAATTTTCTGAAACTGTTCTTAATCTTTTGCCGGGTAGTGCAAGTGATTGGAGAATTCAATTCTGTGGCCCAACGGGTGCAGATGCGAATGAAGCAGCTTTCAAATTAGCAAAAACAGTGACAGGCCGTTCGACCATTATTAGTTTTACAGGTGGTTACCACGGCATGACAAATGGCACATTAAGTGCAACAGGGAATTTGGGTGCAAAAAATCCTATTGGTGGATTGATGCCTTATGTTCAGTTCATGCCTTATCCTTATGCTTACCGTTGTCCATTAGGTATCGGTGCAGAGCAGGGTGAAGAAGCATTGGCAAACTTGTTCGAAAGAATGTTGGATGACGTTGAAAGTGGCATCGTAAAACCAGCAGCTGTAATCTTGGAAGCAATCCAAGGCGAAGGTGGTGTAATTCCTGCACCAGCGAAATGGTTGCAACGTGTACGTGAAGTGACAAAGCGTTTAGGCATTATTTTAATTTTGGATGAAGTTCAAGCTGGTATTGGTCGCAGTGGTCAATTCTTTGCGTTTGATGAATCAGGCATCGTACCAGATATGATCGTCATGTCTAAAGCAATTGGTGGTGGTTTACCAATGGCGTTGGTGGCTTATCGTGCAGAATTTGATTTATGGTTACCCGGTGCTCACACAGGAACATTCCGTGGAAACCAATTGGGCATGGCAACAGGCTTAGTAACATTAGAAATGATCACTAAGCACGGTGTCCAAGAGAATGTGAATGTATCAGGTACTGCTTTAAAAGCAGGTTTGTTGAAATTACAGCAAACTTATCCTTGCATTGGTGAAGTTCGTGGCCGTGGTTTAATGTTGGGGATTGAAATTGTTGATTCTAAAGGTCAAAAAGATCATTTAGGCAGCTTACCTTATGCACCTGAATTATCAGTAGCATTGCAACAAGCTTGTTTCAAAGCGGGTTTAATTGCAGAAAGAGGCGGGCGTCATGGCTGTGTATTACGATTTTTACCGCCATTAACTTTGTCTTTAGATGAAGTTGACTTGATTCTTGAACGTTTAGATGCAGCTTTAAAAGCGATCACTCAATAAGGAATGGCGATGAAAACTGATATTACCTTGGGTGTTACCTCAACAGGTAAAGAAGGCGCGGATCAATACCGCGCTTTGATGAAAGAAGCGATTGATGTTGCTGCTGATTGGCTAGATTCAGGTGAAATGTTTGATGGTATTCCGATTGAAACTTTACGTGCTCAATTGAAAAACATCGAAATGATGCCAAAGCAAGGAGTTGGAGATCAGCAAGCACTGCAAGAAGCGAATGAATACTTTTTAAAACATGCTTTACAAGTTCATCATCCTTTATGCTCGGCGCATTTGCATTGTCCGACAACTTTAGCATCGCAATTGGCGGAAGTGTTGATCAATGTATCGAATCAATCGATGGATTCATGGGATCAAAGTCCTTCGGCAACATTGTTTGAAGAACGTATTGTCACTGAATTGCGTCGTGTGATCGGTTATCCTGAAGGTGATGCGGGTATTTTTACAAGCGGTGGCACGCAAAGTAATTTTATGGGATTGCTATTAGCCCGTGAATATACTTTGAAACAGTATCCACAGTTTGCTAAAAACTCATTGGTCATCATCTGTTCAGAACAAGCTCACTTTTCAGTTCAGCAATCAGCACTGTTATTAGGTTTTGAAGAAGATGCAGTGGTGACAGTGCCTTGTGATAATGGTGGTCGCATCATTGTAGAAAAATTAGCAGAAAATTTGGCTGATTTAGAAGCAAAAGGTTTAAAAGCAATTGCAATTGTTGCAACAGCAGGCACAACTGATACTGGCGCGATTGATGATATGGTTGGGATTTCTGCATTAGCAAAACAATACAATGTTTGGCTGCATGTGGATGCTGCTTGGGGTGGGATTCTATTATTCTCACATAAGTATCGTGAAAGATTAGAGGGAATGGAATTGGCAGATTCTATTGCGCTTGATTTTCACAAACAATTCTTACAAACCATCAGTTGTGGCGCTTTTGTATTGAGAGATGGTAAAAATTATGAGTTGATTCGTCGTCATGATGATTACTTGAATCCTGTTGAAGATGAGTTGGAAGGCGTGCCTAACTTGGTGAGTAAATCCATCCAAACAACAAGACGTTTTGATGCGTTGAAGTTGTGGATGAGTTTTAGAAGTATTGGTGCTGATCAGTATGGCGATATGGTGGATTACTCTATTGATTTAGCGCAACAAGTGGCTGCATTTGTAGAATCATCTGAGCATTTTGAATTAGTCAACTCTACGCAGTTGGCGAGTGTACTATTTAGGATTAAAGAGTCTGCACTAAAAGGCAGAGATAGTACAAAGATTCATCGTTATATTGCACAGTTATTGTTTGATGAAGGCCATGCAAACTTAGGTGTCACTCGTCGTTCAGGTATTGTGACATTAAAATTAACATTGTTGAATCCATTGACTCGTTTTGAACATGTGGAACAAATGTTTAAAACAATTGAAAAGCTGTTGGATTGCTAATTCAGCTAATGTTTAAAGCCGCTATTTTAGCGGCTTTTTTATTGAATTCTGGACAATAAAAATCCCCAATGATGTGATTGGGGATTCGATTAATTTACTTTAGTATATTTTTGTTTTATTGGGTAATAACAGGAATTTTACCAATTTTAGCTTGCCATTTTACAGGCTCAGTTTTATGCACTGATTGACCTTGTGTATCGACTGCTACAGTCACAGGCATATCTTCTACTGTAAATTCATAAATGGCTTCCATGCCTAAGTCTTCAAAAGCAACAACTTTTGATGCTTTGATCGCTTTAGAAACAAGATAAGCTGCACCGCCAACTGCCATCAGATAAACTGCTTCATTATCTTTAATGGCTTCGATTGCAATATTGCCACGTTCAGCTTTGCCGATCATGCCAAGTAGGCCAGTAGATTCAAGGATTTGACGCGTAAATTTATCCATGCGAGTGGCTGTCGTTGGACCGGCAGGACCAACCACTTCATCATTGATAGGATCAACAGGGCCAACGTAGTAGATCATTTTATTTTTAAGGTCAACTGGTAGCTCTTCGCCTCTGTTTAACATATCAACCATGCGTTTATGAGCAGCATCGCGACCAGTATAGATCTTGCCTGACAATAATAAAGTATCACCAGGTTTCCATTCAGCGATTTCTTCTTTGGTTAATGTATCAAGATTAACTTTTTTACCTGAGTTATTTGTATTCGTAATTTCAGGCCAGATGTCTAAGCTCGGTGGAGTTAATTTTGCAGGGCCAGAGCCATCTAATGTGAAATGAACATGGCGCGTTGCCGCACAGTTAGGAATCATCGCAACAGGTAAGTTAGCTGCGTGAGTAGGGCACTCCAATATTTTAATGTCTAATACTGTTGTTAAACCACCCAAGCCTTGAGCGCCTATACCTAAAGCATTCACTTTTTCATAGAGTTCTAAGCGAACTTCTTCAGCGCGTGTTTGTGCGCCACGTGCCATTAAGTCTTGGATATCAATTGGTTCCATCAAGGATTTTTTAGCCATTAACATTGCTTCTTCAGCTGTACCGCCGATGCCAATACCTAAAATACCAGGAGGACACCAGCCAGCACCCATTTCAGGTACAACTTTTAATACCCA